>CAJXEJ010000007.1 GCA_913052475.1 uncultured Dehalococcoidia bacterium | reverse complement strand
TCTGATTTTTCAACTGGATACGTTTGAGGGGGTCAGGTCACGACGATACCGGACATCAGATAAATAAAATGTCGGAGTCGGGGGAATACCTGATGCAACTCGGCTCCGGTGAGCCTGCTGAAGCTCAGAGCGGCGAGATGTTCAACAAGCCGACTGATGTTGCGATATCGAAGAAGACCGGCGACATTTTTATCTCGGACGGCTACGGAAACTCACGCGTCCACCGACTCGACAAAGACGGTAACCACATCATGTCGTGGGGTACATCCGGTACGGATTCCGGTGAGTTCAATCTGCCTCACAACCTGGCACTAATTGACGATGAAGAAGTAGTCGTTTGCGATCGCGAAAACTACCGCGTGCAGGTGTTCTCTATTGAAGGAGAGTTCCGACGCGAATGGAATTCCCACAAGGCCGTGGCCGTCGAAGTGACCGGCACCGGCAACGACGTGAGAATTTACGTAGCCGAACAAGGGCCTACTACCGGCTCGCCATCTCGCGGAAATAAAAATCTTGGCAACCGCGTCGGTGTTTACGATCGACACGGCAATCGACTCACTCGCTTTGGATCCACCACGTTCGGCAACGAGCCCGACCAGTTCCTCTGGCCACACAGCATGGCGATAGACTCGATGGGTGATGTCTACGTCGCCGAAGTCTCCTACGTCAAATGGGGCCGCCACCAAAACCCTCGTCAGGAACAAGCCTCGCTCCGAAAGTGGACCCGGGCGCATGCTTAGGAACAGTCGTACCGTGTCGTTGATATCTAATCGGTGTCAGAGCGCTCATCTCCCAACACACTCTCTACAGTTAGCCTGAATGCCTCCTCGACATTCAAATTCGAACGTTCCCCACAAGCAAGCTGACATTCGTAAACGTGTGAAAAATCGACGCTACCGGATAGATATCCTCCAATCCCCTCCACCTCTTTTTACCGCGAGTACAATTCTTTGGCCGTTGGACTCAAGCATCCAAAGATTTTTTACTCCCCATCCCAAGCACCCAGGCCAAATTTTTTATGAGCAATGTAACGATTCGAGATATCAAGACAATTCTCACCGAGCCGGATCAAATCCGGCTTGTAATCGTCAAGATCGAAACTTCAGAACCCGGCCTTCACGGCGTCGGCTGCGCAACCTTTACCCAGAGACCCACCGCCGTCGCAGCGGCCGTTGACGACTACCTGAAACCCTTCCTGATCGGGCGTAACGTTGCCGATATCGAGGACATCTGGCAGTCATCGTACGTTTCGTCCTACTGGCGCAACGGTCCCGTGCTCAACAACGCACTATCTGGCGTCGACCAGGCACTCTGGGACATCAAGGGCAAGATGGCCGGCATGCCGGTTTACGATTTGCTTGGCGGTCGAGCGCGTGTAGCAGCTCCTGTTTACGTTCACACCTCGGGCGAATCGCACGAAGAAGTCGGCGACAAGGTGCAGGAGTTCGTGGAGCAAGGCTTCCACCACATCCGAGTACAGATGTCGACTCCCGGCTACGCAACCTACGGCAATAGAGGCGCAGCGACCGGCACCGGCACGGCAAGTAACCAGAACACGCTCGAAGGGCCTATTGCCAACACAGATTGGCTGCGTGAATACGCCAAAGACAAACTCTACGCGCACCCGGGTGGCGTCTATGAACCCAAGCCGTACATGCGATCAGCATTAGGACTATTCGAGTACATTCGAAATCGCTTCGGATATGGATTGGAAATTCTTCACGACGTTCACGAACGCATTCCACCGATTCTCGGTGTTTGGTTCGCCAAAGAGGTCGAGAAGTACCAGTTGTTCTTCCTCGAAGATTTGTTCAGCCCAGAGGATCAGGCCTACTTCAAAATGGTTCGCGAGCAGTGCGCTACTCCAATCGCCATGGGCGAGCTGCACAACAGCCCCCACGAAGTAATTCCAATGATTGAGAATCGATTGATGGACTTCATCCGAATTCACATGTCTCAGATCGGTGGCATCACGCCTGCCCGTAAGATCGCAGCAATGGGTGAACTTTATAATGTTCGAACTGCCTGGCACGGTCCTGGTGATACTTCGCCTGTGGGTCACGCTGCGAACATGATGCTGAACCTGAACACCTATAATTTTGGTATCCAAGAAGCCAACATTCCTTCGGAACGAACACGCGAGATGTTCCCGGGTACGCCAACGCTGAAAGACGGCATGATGTGGTCGAACGGCGAGCCGGGTCTCGGTATAGATATCGATGAAGACTTGGCGGCCAAATTCCCGTTCAAAGAGCGTGAATTTGGGGGAGCCTGGGACACTGTCCGCCGAGCCGACGGTTCAATGGTCAAGCCGTGAGGTGCATTGGAACGTTTTCTGCAAGTTTTGGGAATTCCCGCTGAAATATGACGAGCTTCCACTGACTACTGTCGGCCCTCCCTTGATAGGGAGGGAGTCACTGTACGCTACGTCTCGACTACCTCAAGCTCTTTTGTGATGTCGATGCTGGCGTGGATGCTTCGGTAGACGGGGCATGAATCGTGGTGCAGATCGAACGCTCGCTGGATGGCCGATTCTTTTTCGGCGTATAGAGCTTTGTCAACGTTCAGGATGTACTTGATGTGAACGCGCTTGATGACAAGAATGTTGTTTTCTTTCTCAAGCTGACCTTCTGATTCTGAGATAAGAAAACCGTCTCCGGCCGGAACCCCTCGGGCCTCAAGGGCACCGCCAAATGTTCCGATCATTCAGCCAGCGGCCGCGGCAATAATGTAATCAAGAGTGGTCGTGTACGGATCGATCACGTTGTTGTCGACTCCGTAGTGCTCGGCAACCTCGGAGTGAACTCCCAGCATCACCGGCCCATCATGCGCAGGCACAAACGCCCGACGAATCGGCCCCTTCACCCGCTCTATTCTAACGTGGGAACGGTATGCGATCGGATTGTTTGCTTCTTCTTGTTCTGCCATTCAACCATCTTCCTGTCTGACCAAATTCGTTCAACTGTCAAGCACCTTGTCTGTCCCGATGAAAATAGTTGATCCAGTACCTCATACGACCGCACGATCGATCGGCCCATCAACCGTTTGCTTTAATATCATCCTGAACAGAGTTAAGGATGACTTTGGGATTTCGACCGCACAAACTGACATTCGATGTCGAAAACCACAGTTGCTCCACTATTTCACGCGAATATCTACATCGGCGAATTCTTTGTCCACGAACGCTCTGCAGTCTTCGTATGTCTTCAATTCCAGATGAGGGGTAGTTTCAAGACTAAAATTCAGATCGTTTGCCCCGTCATCCATAAACGTAAGCAACGGATCAATGATATCTCGGATGTTCAATACGGCCTTTATCGACTCGATCTTAATTGCCAGAATTCCGGTCTTATTCCACCATCTGGAATACTCGACACGATCTTCAATATCCGACTTTCCGAATCCGACTTCGCCGCCCCAGCTTCGTCGACCGATCGGTGGATAATAAAAGGCATTTATTGCCTCCTGAACAACCTCTGGATCCTCGACCTCAGGGACCTTGATTCCAAGCAATCCCAGATCAAGATAATTGCCAGCTAAATGAGCGTAACGAGTGTGCTTGATTCGCAGAATCACACCCACCCCCAGCTCCTCGGCGGATTTGCAGATTCGAACGATGTCCCATTCGGTGTGCGGCCGTGCTGGCTATCGACGTAGATAATATCCGGCGACTGCGTGCGGATAATCTCCTGCACTTGTTCGGCCGTGCTATCCATCTCATTGCGGACCTCGTTGTATTCCTCTCCAGCACGAATCCGATCATTTAATAGTTCACTTCCCATTTCATTTTCTCTCTCATGCTCGCAGCGTCCACTGCCACATCGAGTGACGATTAGGTTCTCAGTTCGCCTGCCATGCCGCCGTCTTGTGTTGACCCGGTTCCTTGGTTACCCATGGCTGCTTCCGAGGCTCTTTGACCGTTTGCAGCAGCGCTGAAATATAGCCGTAGCAGAACGCAAACGCCGCACCCTGCGGGTCATCACCGCTGATCCACGGAACGTGGTCGGGCATCAGCATGTATTTGTACCCAACCTCCTTGTAGATCTTGATGATCTCCGAGAAGTCGATCGAACCTTCGTCGGGGAAAGACTCCATGAAGTCTAGTTTGTGACCGCGAATGTTGCGGAAGTGCACGTTGAAGATTTTCTCTCTCGAACCGAACCAGCGGATCACGTCAGCGATTTCTTCACCCGGATCATCGAGCATCTCAGTAACCGTGCCCTGGCAAAAGTTAAGGCCGTGGTACGGACTTTCATGCATCTGCACGAATTTCTTCATCCCATCAATCGTCCCGAGCACTCGAGTCACGCCCATGTAACCATCTGGTGTGTAAGGATCGTGCGGGTGACAGGCGAGTCTAACTTTCGCCGATTCAGCAGCCGGGACTGCCCGTTCGAGGAAGTAGTCGATTCGCTCCCAGTTTTCGTCGACACCAACAACCCCAGCGATCGTTGTCGGATCGTCCTGATTCATCTTAGCCCAACGAAATGTAGAGTTCGACGAACCGCCACGACCCTCTTCTCGCTCGGAACGCGGTATGCCGATAATGTTCATGTTGTACTTGACCGCCGGAATTCCAACTTCACCACACATTCGAATGATGTTCTGGATAGACTCGATCTCGCGATCTCGCTCCGGACTCTTGCCGAGCATGATGTTTGGTGACTGTGATTGATCAAGCGGTGTTGAAGAAAGCGGAATCTGCACCATGTCGAGCTCGATGCCGTAGGAGTTGACTTTCTCCTTATGGCGAGCCAGATCTTCGCGCGTCCACTTGTGAGGATCGCCCGACGGATCGGAGCAGATATTTACGACTCCCAGTTGTGCCCACTGTTCAAAATCCGAGTCGTTTCGTGCACCTACCTGAGTTCCTACGTACATAAATCATGCCTCCCGCACTTAGCAGCTACAAACTGGCGGCAGGTTAGCAGGCGATCAGGCATTTGGTGAGTCTTTATCCGGCAGATGCAAAGCCAATTGCTGCTTCGGTGCCTTGTACCAGCGCCAGTGAAACCAGCGACTCACCGAACCATCGTGCCGATCACTCCGGATATAACGATTTTCACGACGGTCCCCTATATTCGCGGTGAGGTGCGCCGCAGGGCCTCGAGCCAGCCTGAGTACAGGGAATTGCGCTCCGACTCACTCATCGACGGTTCGTAAACTGCTGACGATTTCCACATTGCCTCAATCTCTGAGTCCGATCGCCACAGACCAATCCCTCTACCCGCCAGGAAAGCAGCACCCAGTGCCGTGGTTTCAGTGATGCTCGCAACCTCCACTGGTCGATCCAGAATATCGGCCTGGAACTGCATGACAAAAGGATTGGCGCTCTGCCCGCCATCTGCTCGAATTGACTGACTAGACCGAGGTCGACCCGCTTCCATAGCATCGACAACATCCTTCACCTGATACGCGGTCGATTCCAGAGCCGCTCGCACGATGTGATTCTTATCACTCCCACGTGTAAGGCCGGTGATGGAGCCAGTAGCATCGGGCTGCCAGTGGGGTGCACCAAGCCCAACGAAAGCCGGCACGAAATACACTCCCGCATTCGAGCCGACCGCCATCGCCATATCAACCGTATCAAGCGCATTCGATATCACGCCGAGACCGTCCCGCAACCACTGCACCGTGGCTCCGGTTACGAATACCGATCCTTCAATCGCGTAAGTTTTGCGAGAGCCAAGCCGATATCCAAGAGTTGTCAGTAACCCCGCATCATTACCGTCAGAACTCTGTAAAGGAACATTAGTTCCCTTGTTCGCCAACACGAACGCCCCGGTCCCGTAGGTGCACTTCACCTGACCGTTTTTAAAACACGTCTGTCCGTATAGTGCGGCGTGTTGGTCGCCTGCCATCGCCGTAATCGGAATTTCCGCTCCGAATACCGACTTGTCGGTCACACCAAAATCGTCCGCCGATCCTCGAACCTCTGGCAGCATTACTTCCGGAATATCGAAAATACGCAGCATCTCCGGATCCCATTGAAGATCGTGCAGGTTCAGCAGCATCGTTCGAGAGGCGTTGGTTGCGTCGGTGGCATGCACTTCACCGTTTGTCAGATGCCACAACAGCCAGGAATCGACCGTCCCGAAGCACAACTCACCCGCTTCGGCACGAGCCTGCCCGTTGGGAATCGTCGATAAAAGCCACATTAATTTCGTCGCGCTGAAATAGGGGTCGACGACCAGTCCCGTGACCTGTCGGATATCACGACGCTTTGTCTTGTTGATGTCCAGACAGATCTCGGCAGTTCGCCGGTCCTGCCACACGATGGCGTTGGCAACTGGTCGACCCGTCTCCCGCTCCCAGACGATCGTTGTCTCTCGCTGATTCGTAATACCGATTGCCGCGATATCTCCCGGCGCAAGCTGCGCGCGCCCGATAGCTTGCCTCGCGACGTTAACAGCAGCTTCGGCTATTTCGATCGGATCGTGCTCGATCCATCCGGGTTGCGGAAAATACTGCGAAAGCTCAATCTGGGCGGATGCGACAGGCGAAGCCACGGAATCGAAAACTATCGCTCGTGTGGAAGTCGTTCCCTGGTCTATTGCGAGGATGTGTTCTGGCATGAGGTCAATACTCTACAGACTTGTCGGGCTCACCAACATCGAATATGACGGCTCGTGCCAATATGTGGAATCACGGATGCCGGATGCAGAACTAAGTTTCGTGATGAGGTGATGATCAAGACAAAAGATGTCACACTCGTCGCACTCGCAACTCTCCTCACTGAATTCGTAACTTCCTGCTCATCTGCCGATACGCCTTCTATCGAAGATATTCCGTCCTCCAGCGCGGCTGACACAGTCGGTGCCGATGACGATCTGTCTGGTTTAACAAGCGCACAAGCACTTCCAAAACCGACAGCAGCCACGATCGAGCCAACCGCCACTTCGAATGCCATCCTTACTAGTATTCCAATCACTCCACGGTCGCTCCCGCAGCCACAACCGAGCCCGAGCAGGAGAACATTTTCGAAGAAATAGCTACGCCTTTTCCACCGCTGAAAATACACCCCGACACAGATGATCGTGCGTAACACGACCGTTCTAGGTGATCCGATAACCCACGGCAACGGCGAAATAACTTTCGACTAGGAGCTCGTGGGGCGGTAATGAAACCGAACTGTTTTCCGTCATTCAGCTGTCTCTGATGTGGACGTTTCGCATAAAATTAACCGTCCAGAATTCCTGTCAGTTCATCCATTTCATCAGACGTCAACTCCCATTCAGCGGCAGCGGCGTTCTGGCGAATTTGATCTGCCGTGCTAGCACCTGCGATCACTGATCCCACCGACTTCCGGGCGAGAATCCAGGCGAAAGCCAGTTCGGCCATCGTGTGTCCGCGCTTCTCGACGAAAACCTCAAGCTGATCGAGAATGTCGAAGTTCGCTTCGGATAGTCGCTTCTCCTGAGCAGCCGGAGTGTGAGCCAATCGTGTGTTGTCAGGAACCGCTTCGTTACGACGGTACTTGCCAGTCAAAAATCCGTGCGCAAGCGGGAAATAAGGTAGCGTACCAAGTCCGAACTCTTCACACACAGGTAGAACTGCACGCTCAGCGCCACGTTCGAGCATCGAATACTCCGGTTGCGACGAAATGAACTGCGTGAGACCGTGATGTCGCGCTGTCCACTGCGCATCAGCGATTCGCCACGGATCGAAGTTCGAAAGTCCAATGTAGCGAATCTTGCCGTCTCGAACTGCATCGTCAAGTGCGCGAAGCGTCTCTTCGATCGGAGTTTCGGGATCCTGACGATGTATCTGGTAGAGATCAACGTAGTCGGTCTGAAGCCTACGCAACGAGCCTTCCAGCGAGTCCATCATGTGCTTGCGCGATCCTCCTTTGCCGTGGGGACCGTCCCCCCAAACCATGCCAAACTTTGTCGCGATTAGCGCCTCGTCACGCCGATCGGTTAAAGACCGCCCGATTATCTCTTCAGAGTTTCCGTGCGAATACATATTCGCCGTGTCGATGAGATTGATGCCTTCGTCGAGGGCGGCAAAGATCACTTCATGGGCCTCTTTGTACTCCATACGTCCGCCGAAATTGTTGGTGCCAAGACCAATAACGCTGACTTCAAGACCAGAATTTCCGAGGTGACGGTATTTCATATTTTTCTCTTGAGGATTGATGGCAGGGAATGAATAATTCGGACGCGGGTGATTATAGTGGGCAGAGGACGAACTGGGCGTGCTGTCTGTCGCTCCGAGGTGACCGCAGGTTGATCACGCTACAGCAAAGTGTCCTCAAGAAAACAAATGACTCTCGAACAACTCGTCATAGGACTCATCCGAGTAGTGGGTTCACTACCCGTGCTGCGATGGGCGTTCGCGGGTGCTTTGATCGCGATCGTCGTCGATTTCTCTGACCTATTCCTTCAAGAAGCACTCGAACTCGGTGGTCTCAGAAACTATCAAGCGTTCGATAAGTGGGCCGACCTGGTCTACATGCTCACGTTCCTGTGGGTCGCTAACAAATGGGATGGTCCAGATCGAAAAATCGCACTTGGCCTGTTCGCCTTCCGCATGATCGGATTCACAACGTTCGAATTCACTCAGGCTCGACCAATTCTCCTCGCATTCCCGAACGTTTTTGAATTCTGGTTCGTTTTCGTTGCGATCCGAAAGCACTACTGGCCAAACTACGAGATAACCCGAGAACGAATCGTGAAATGGTTCCTTGTCATTCTCGTTCTCAAGCTAGGGCAAGAATGGGTCCTACACGGCGGACAATATCTCGATAGTTTCACATTCTTCGAAGCACTCGAAGCAATCCGAGATTTGTTGGTTTTTTGGAGTTAAACCTGAACACGCTAGCTTCCGGCCTCTTCTCGGTGAGGAAAAGATTGGGATGAGGGGGGCGGCGATCACCGTTTCTGGCGTGAGATTCCACTATCACCTAATTCCTCTCCAGTAGGAGAGGATTTTACGTTGCACTCAACGCTCCCCACCACGCCAACTCACGACCAAATCCAGAGCCCTTAAAAATGATAATGCCACTCACTCACCAGACGAGGGCATCTCCTTCACGTCGGGGATCTGAAGCGGCGAACAGCGTGCCGTTTTCGAGATCAACCTGAATAGCACCCTCACTTCCCGCTCCACCCCACCCACCGGTCGACTCGATCGGTTGGCCGCGTTGTGCTAGTCCGTTGATCACATCCTCACCCGCTCGATCCTCAATCTGCAACGAATCCGTCGTTGATCGAGGTGCGGCTGAACCCGTACCTGCTTGATTGTGCGTCCAACGAGGGCCATCGATTGCTTCCACAACGCTTAAGCCGTAGTCGAACACACTCGTCACGACCTGCATGTTGGTCTGGACCTGCGTGTCGGCTCCCGGGGTACCACATACCAGCTCCAATCGACCGCCTTCTTCGACGGGCTTCGAGAACACCATCACGGGATTCATCGTGTGGCGAACCCGCTGGCCCGGATTGAGATAGTCGATGTGATCGGGTTCAAGGTGCCAGTAGGTCATTCGGTTGTTCATCAGAATCCCGGTTGATCCCGCAATTACGCACGATCCGAACATCGTTTGAATACTCTGCAACTCGCCAACTGAATTGCCCCAACGATCGACCACACAGAAGTGGGTCGTGTCGCTACCTGCCTCGTGCAAGCGACCGCCTTGACGGTGTTTTTTCGCCGAGTCGGGTAAACGGTCCATGTACGCCCATGGATCGCCTTCTATGACGTTCTCGGCAGCACGCTCAATATCGATCAGTGCAGAGCGCTCAGCAAGATATTCTGGGTTCAACAAGCCCTCGATTGGAACGTCAACGAAGTTCGGATCGGCCATGTAAGCCTCACGATCTGCAAACGCCAGCTTCTTAGCTTCCACCATTAAATGGACCGACTCTGCACTCATGTGGCCGTACTGGTTCGTATCGAATCGTTCAAACATAGCCAGTTCTTGCAACAAAACATGACCACTCGAATTCGGCGGCGCCTCATAAACCGTCCGTCCCCGGTAATTAATCGATACAGGAGCCTGCCACTGAACCTTGTGCCGCTTGAGATCTTCATAGGTGAGCAGCCCATCCTGCTCTTCTGAATACCGTGCAATTTCACGAGCAATATCACCTTCGTAGAAAGCATCTCGCCCCAAGTCAGCGATTTGCCGGTAAGTACGGGCCAGATCGGGATTCCGACGAAGCTCGCCAGGCTTCAACCAACTACCGTTCGGAGCAAATATCGGACCGGATGTTGATGAACTCCGAAGGACGGGATTTTGAGCAGCCATTCGAGATTGAAAGTCAGAAACCGGGACGCCGTCTTCGCAAAGCTCGATTGACGGATCCAGACACTGAGCCAGAGTCATAGTGCCGTACCGTTCGTGTGCGCTCAGCAGCGCATCGACTATGCCGGGAACCGAAGTGCCGAGAATGCCAGTATAAGGAATTCCATCAGGGTACTTTTCAGAGGTTGCAGACAGTGGTGCAGCACCTGTACCGTTAGCAACTTCGACAGTCTTGTTTGCCGCCATATGGACCATCACGAACCCATCGCCACCGATTGATGAACCTTGCGGTTCGGCTGCTCCGAGAGCGAACGCCACGGCAACTGCTGCATCAACGGCGTTCCCACCCTGATGGAGTATTCGCATACCTGCCTGACTAGCCATCGTGTGGTTAGCGACGACTGCGCCCTTGCCGCCGATCTTAGGGGGTCGATAAGCTTCACCGATCAAGCCATGTGGAGTTAAGCTGCTGTCCATGTGTTGAAGAACATCCTCACTGAGTTGACGAAACCATATTCGTATAACTTCAAAACGCTAATTCGACGGCAGTCTAGCAGTGGCCGTATCTGCAGGTCGATTTGGCAATCATGCCTAGCTCACAAGTTCAAAAACGAAGAAAATTTCACAGCAGTCTATGATGAGCACGTAATCAGCCGCGATGATGCAATTCGAGAGACACTCACATGGTTTTCTACACACCCACAACCAGTCTCAGAATCAATCGCCGACCGAATCGCTGCACGACTGCCACAAATTGTAGTGACATCCCGACTGGCGCGCAGGTTTGACGTTGTTGCCTTGGTTTGGCAAAGACCGCTGGCTAATACCCGGCGTTGATCTGTGCCTTCTGGAGAACCGCGATAACGGCATTCAGCCCATTTTTGGCCTCATCAGAAACGTTGCATGACGCAGCTATGTAGCAATCACGCTGGTAGCGACCCTGAATGTCGGCGAGCGAAGTACACGAATCGGTAAGTGCCGTGCGGAAAGCACCGTCCGAATGCGCAGCAAGCGCATCGGGATCACAGGGACCAAAACGGAAGTTGACGATCTCCCACTGGAACGGCCCTGTGGCATCTCGCATCGTCTCGGCTTTCTCGATGAGGTACGGCGAGATCTGCTCGTCAGTGAGGTCATCGTTCGGAAGTCTCGATGAAGTTTGCAAGTCGTGATCAGCCGTAACCTCGTTGATTCCCGATTTCGTCGAGCTGATCCAACCTGGCGCAAATGGAGCTGAAACCACAGCGATTACAACAACAATAGAGATAAAGATCGTCCGCATCGAAGGATTGCGAAGTTCCCTTCGAATGCGCTCCGACAGCGAATTATCTTCTTCATACTCGAACGTCATGGTCAGTTGCCCTCACGCCGTGATATAGCTATTTCCAAAAGACATGCGCATCGTGGACTGGTGGTGATAATGATCTCGCAGGACAGTGTAAAGTAGAACGACAACAATGTCGTAAGGCAAAGTGCTACCTACGGATAAACTTGCTGTTCAAGTTCGTCGTAGGGCAGAACAAATCCTGCGTCGGAGAATGCTTCCCAAACCAATCCCATAGCCGCCTTCAACTCGTTCTTGGCAACTTCCGGAACGTTGCAGTCTGAAGCAAGGAAGCAAGATCCCGAATACCGCTGCTGAATGCTGTCGAGATCGTTACACGCGGTCGCAATTGATGTCGAATACTTGCTCGCAGGTAGCTGAGAAAGATTCCCTGTGTCACATGGTCCGGCACGGAACGACACCACTCGCCATTCGACCGGTCCTTCAGCTCGGATCATTGTGTTGACCTGCTGCCCCATCCACGGAGCGATCTGGCTTGGAACGATCGCACCGAGCGAGATCATGCTCTTGTCCTGAATTTCCTTCTGCCTTGCCACCGACTTGAAACTGCTGCGAGCCGTCTCGACCCAACCATGGGCGAACGGTGCAAAAACGACCACTGCGGCAACCGTGACGATGATGAAAATCGTCCACATCGAGGGGTTGCGGAGTTCTCGCCGGAATCTGGCGAGACGTGAGATGTCGTTGTCGAACGAAAGATCCATGACAGCGTGCTGCTGGTTGTATTGCTTTCTGGGTTCAGCCTTGATATCGGCTTAACGATTGCCTTGGTGATCAATCTTGTCCTTGGAAATCAACCATTCATGCTACGCCCGTATACCTTCCAAATGCATCGGATTTCAGGCAATTAGATAACAATAATCAGTCCCGCATCTGCCCCTGATCGTCAGTCGAATGCTGCACCAAGTTTGCATCAGAAAACGCCACTTTGAGACGGTCCAGCACGATCTGAAGTTCGACCACCGCTTGCTCTGGAATATTGCAAGCCGATGTTTGCGCACAATCGGGCGCGTACCTCATCTGAATTTCATCCAGACTCGTACATGCAGTCTCGATCGCATAGGCGTACTTCCCGGTTGGCAATTGCGTCATGTGCTCCGGAAAACAGGGGCCATTCTTGAACGAAACTCCCCGCCATTCGACCGGCACATCGGCCTGTTGCATCCGCTCGGCCTGTCTTCGCAAAAACGGGTAGATCCAGCTGGCTGCCGTAACGTTCACAAAGTGACGTTCACGGGCTCGCTGAACGTCGCTCCAATTGTCTTCGGCAACGCCAGAAACTTGTGGATAGACGAGTACGGCTGGTATTGCCACAATGACGAACAAGATCAGTAATACTGTTCGCATCGGCGGATTTCGAAGATGCTTTCTTACCCGTCCTCGAAAGCTGGTATCGCCTTCTCCATACGTGAGCCCAGCAAGGCCGGGATGACGGGCTAGGAACTCGTGGTCATCCTTGTTTGATCTTGGTTGGTCTTTCGATCGCATCAAAGCACTTTCGATCGTTACGCTCTGCGCTAGTAGGGATCAACTCGGAACTCAGATACAACATCTTCGTTCAGCTCAAATCCCAACCCAGGCCGATTCGGAACTTCCATCGTTCCATCGGGCGCGACTTCGAAGTTCGGCAGCAGCAAGTTTTCGACGAGTGGGGTAGCCGGGAACGCTATCGGGGATTCGAAGTAGGGCATATTTGGCGTAACCGCCGCAAGATGCAATTGCGCGGCAACGCCAACAGTATTACACCACGTGTGCGGAATGCATAGCGCGCCGAACTGATAGGCGTCTTCGGCGATGTTCAAGATTTCGTGCATCCCGCCGGCTCGAACTGCGCTCGGCTGAACGACGTCGAGCCGACCCCGTCGAAGCAAATCAGCAAACTCATGACGAGTGCTGAAGCCCCAATCGCCCACGGCAATTCTTACGTTCGTCGACTCCACGAGCTTTCGATATCCCTCGATATTGTCGGCTGGAAGCGGCGCTTCGATGAAGTACGGATTGAACTGCTCGATCGCCTCGATTGTTCGAAGTGCTTGGCCAACGTCACGCCAACGATTTTGCACGTCGATCATTAGGTCGCGCTTCGGGCCAATCACCGAACGAGCCTTCTCTATAACTGCTACATCGGTCTCAACATCGACGTTGCCGAATTGACCCGGCCACTCTTCGATCTTGACTGCCTTCAGCCCGCGTGAAATAGCGATGCCCACCCGTTCTTCCAGCTCATCCAAACTCGCTCCCGGCGGGTAGACCGTGGCGTATGGAGTGACTCGTTTTAGTGGTTCAGTGTGGCTCGCTGTTGTAGTAAACGATCGCCAGATCAGCTCGTGTACAGGCTTACCTCCTGCCTTGCCCGTAATGTCCCAAAGAGCCGTCTCGACCGCACCAATTGCACCAATCCCAACTCCTCGGCGATTGAACACACCGGTCGAGTTGTACATCTTTTGCCACAGACGTTGAACTTGGGTGGGATCCTCGCCGATCAGCAGCACTTCGAGACCCTGGGTCGAACGAACGATCGCGTCAATTACCAGACTCGGTGCCTCGACCTGTCCGATACCACTTATCCCTTCATCGGTATCAACACGAACAAGCGTTATGTCGTATCCGCCCATGCTGGCGGGATCACTATCAGATTCCGCAAACGAAGGATTCCACGAGGTTACTGTCCCATCGGCGTCATCTCGGAGCGCTATAGTTTCGACACTGGTGATTTTCATGACTGAGCTTTGATTCCACGGGTGTGGGAATCAGCACCTTCGGGAAGATCGACTTTTTCTATTCCTCCCGGGAAGTAACTTTGGAGCCGTTCGTACTCGTCTTTCAGATCTGGGTTCGGCTCCCAGTTCTCGCCGTACCGAACGCCCGCTACACCAGCCTGGAGTATCTCTTTGGTACATCCGAAGCAGGGTCGCCACGTCGTGTAAAGAATCGATCCTTCAACGGCAATACCAAATCGAGCCGCTTGCAACAAAGCGTTTTGCTCGGCATGTACACATATGCACAGGTCGTACCCTGTCCCCGACGGGTATTCGTCGCGATTCGAACAGCGGGCACAACCTCCTTCATCACAGTTCGGTGTGTTGTGCGGCGTGCCGTTGTACCCGGTCGAGAGGATGTGACCATCCCGCGCCAGTACCGATCCGATTTGGCTGCCCAGGCAGTTCGCACGTGCGCGAACACCCACCGCGATCGACATGATGTAGTCGTCCCAATCCGGTCGCTGTGTTTTCGATTCTGACAACGGTGTGGTGATCCCTCGGAATTTCCAACTGTGCTTTTTGGGAACCGGGCTAGTGCAATTTCAATCTAATAAATCGCGGCTAGCCGCCTCTCCGCTGCTATCCTAGCTTGTGATCGAGCTTCACGCTCCAATTAGCTCAGTGAATTTTCGATTTCCAGATCTATCTCACACGTACTTTTCGCCTAAAATCTGATGACATCAACTTCGTCTAATACTGATTACGAATTCGAATCGCTCCCAACTTCGCTCGGTAGATTCGGTCCCTACGGCGGAAAGTTCGTACCTGAAACACTGATGTCGGCGTTAACGGAACTCGAAAACGCCTTCGACGAGGCACGGCAGGACGACTCGTTCTGGGCCGAATTCGAAAATCTTCTTACGCACTATGTCGGACGACCGTCAGCGATGTATTTCGCGAAAAATCTCACCGAAAAACTGGGCGGAGCGAAGATTTACATCAAGCGTGAAGATCTGAACCACACCGGTGCTCACAAGATCAACAACGCCATCGGTCAAGCCCTGCTCGCGAAACGACTCGGCAAAAAACGAATCATTGCCGAAACGGGCGCTGGCATGCACGGCGTCGCTACGGCGACGGTATGTGCACAAATGGACCTCGAGTGCATCGTTTACATGGGTGACAAAGACATCGTACGACAGTCTCCGAACGTCTACCGAATGCGGGAACTCGGAGCCACGGTGGAACCAGTTTCATCAGGCAGCCGCACACTAAAAGACGCCACCAACGAAGCGATTCGCGACTGGGTGTCGAACGTCGAAACCACTCACTACATAATTGGCAGCGTCGTCGGGCCACACCCCTATCCGAAACTGGTTCGCGATTTTCAAGCAGTTATCGGCGCGGAAGCACGCCAGCAAATTATCGACATGGCAGGCCGACTTCCTGACTACGTTATTGCGTGCGTCGGTGGTGGCTCAAACGCTATGGGGATTTTCTCCGGTTTCCAGAAAGATTCGGATGTCGGGTTGGTCGGCGTCGAGGCGTCGGGGGAAGGTCTCGACAAACGTCACGCTGCGACAATGTCAAAAGGACGCCCAGGTGTACTGCACGGGGCAATGAGTTACCTACTACAGGACGAACATGGGCAGGTAACCGAGGCCCACAGCATTTCCGCCGGTCTCGACTACCCGGGCGTTGGACCAGAGCACGCCTACCTGAAAGACATTGAACGTGCAACCTACGTTTCAGCGACGGACGACGATGCCCTCGCCGGGTTCAGGCTCTTGAGCCGGTCGGAAGGAATAATCCCTGCGCTGGAACCCGCGCACGCCCTCGGCTACATGATTAAATGGGTTCCGACACTGCCGAAAGATCACGTCGTGTTGCTTCTGCTCAGTGGTCGGGGTGACAAAGACCTCGAAACCGTCGCGAAAGCCTCAGGTGTCGATCTCAGCTAGCGGTTTCGCTCACCGGCACAATCAGTACATCCAACCAGACCATCGAAATCTCGACCGCAGTGAAGCAACGTGGGGAGGCTTTGGTAGATCGCGGTGGGCCGGCAAGAATCAGCCGACACGACAGAAGAAAGCTAGTTCAGCGTGTTCAAATACGCGACGAGATCGTCTAGGTCCGATGCCGGGAGGTCGCCGAACGAGGTCGGCATCAAGTTCGAATAACCGTCAACCAACTCAGAGCCGGGGTCGGTAATCGACTCACGGATGTAGTCGTCACCTTTGGAGCTGATACCTGCAAGACCGGGACCGATTAATTTGTCGGTGCCAGTTGTGTGGCAACCACTGCAGCCGAGTCCAGTGAATTTACTTTCGCCATTTCCAATATCGGGACCTGATGAAGCGGGCTCGCTGCTGCCCGAATCCGCAACCTCACCAGCAGGAACCGGTGTAGTAGTACCGAATGGATTGTCCTCACCGTCGGCACACGCTGCAACTGCGAACATAGCGAAAGCAGCGAGGACGAAAATTACAACGACGTTTAAGCGTTTGAACACGAATCAAGCCCCAGAATATTAATAACTAGCCGATAAAAAAAGCCGCACCGACAAAAAGTAGCTGCTCCCATCTCCCCACCATAGGTGATAACACACCAATCATGGTATGGTGTGAATTCACCAATTTAGCGAAAACTCACATTTAATTTGACCGTCCCAGTCTATATTCAATTGGGTGCATTGCTGATCCAGCGGCAAACCATGGTCGCAGCCCAGCCAAGTTGATTGTTCTTTACCCGGTACGCAGCACCGCGCCTATGTATGCTATCGAGGGAATATCGAGATTGAGCAAAGATTCTGAAGGCCAGCTTTACCAGGAGTTTCGTACGTTCGACGGCATGTTCTCGGTAACGAGAGAGCAGAAAATCAAGTCGTGGAACACCACGGCAGAAAAACTGTTCGGTTACCGACGTGATCAGGTCCTCGGAAAGAAATGTTACGAAGTGTTGTGTGCCAACAGCAGCACAAGCCGAGTTAAATGCGGTCATGGTTGTGATGTCGTAACGAACGCAACCAAAGGCAGAACCACAAAGGATTTCGACCTCGAATGCAAAACTTCTGAGGGTGAGTTCAGGCAGATTAACGTGAGCACTATTTTGCCGTCTCAGGTCGATGAATCACAAGACATTTTCCACGTGTTTCGCGACGTCACCGACCGACGGCGAGTTGAAATCGCCTCGACTATCACCGACATCAACGGATACCGAATCCCTCAGTTAACAACTCGTGAAGATCAAGTTCTGAAGCTACTTGCAGCAGGTAAAAGCACCAACAACATCGCCGATATTTTGACGATCAGACCACTGACGGCGCGTAACCACATAAGCAGGCTGCTTACAAAACTTGGGTGTCGGTCACGACTCGAAGCGGTAGCTTTGGGAACGCGGGCCGGGCTGATCTAGAGCCGCACTCCGTACGCACGAAAGTCAGAGTTCAGGTTTGAGCGGCTAGTGCGAACACACCTAAGGTGTCGACCGAGTGTAGTATCTGGTGTGAATGCACCTATGTGTGGATTCTGGTGATGGCTAATCTCAGCCCAATAAATTTGCTGGGGACGGGAATTCGAAGTCCGCGCGAGCCAACTTTCTATCGAGCACTAAGGGAGATCGTTCTGAATAGAGATACAGTAACGGCCGCAGCCATTTGGGTGTTGCTAACGATAATCGGTGAACTTTCCTTCCTTCAGATAGATATGTTTGGTGACGCCGCAACCAAACAGGGTGATTTCATCGACGATGCCTTTATCCTGCTGATGGTATTGGCAATTCCGATCTTCACTTTAGTTATCACGATGATTCTTTACGTCGTTTTCAAGTTCCGCGCCAAGGGTGACGAGATTGAAGACGCAGCGCCAACCCGCACCCACACCAAGTGGGTTGGATTCTGGTTGGCGTGGACAACTATCCTCTGTCTCGTGGTGATCGTGCACCCCGGCTACACAGGAATCCTCGAGCTCCGCGCAACAAACGCCGAGGAACCCGACCTGACAGTGAATGTGACAGGCAGACGATGGCAATGGATCTACGAATATGAAGGGCGTGACGTTTCGTTGTTCACAAAGGACGAGATGCTTGTCCTTCCGAACCATTCGCTGATTCGATTCAACGTCACCGCCGAAGACCAAGACGTAATTCACTCATTCTGGATCCCGGCTTTCCGAATGAAGATTGATGCGGTTCCAGGGCTAACGACATACTTCGATGTCGAAACCACGGAAACTGGCCACTTCAATGATGATGTCAACTTCAGAGTCCAATGTGCTGAACTCTGCGGAAACGACCATTCCCTGATGTTTACACGCGTCGAGGTGGTCGAACCTGCCGAATTCGAACAATGGATTGCAGACCAAGCGGCTTAAAGGCCAAAGATTAAAAAGAGTTCAAGGGGACTTTTAGATGGCAGTTTTTATGCCGATCGTCAAGGGCTTGATAGGAGCCGCAATAGGTTTCGCTATCGGTGGGGGCATATCGCAGCTCATCACTAGCTTCACCAAGGAGCCAGCAACGGAACCGATGATCGTACTTGGGTACGTATTCGCGGTTATCGGCTGGCTCATGGGTGTTGGAATGTGGAAAGTATGGGGCCGTCAGTGGTTCGGCAAATCCACCAACAACGACCCTACTGGTGGATGGGAGCGCTACCTGCGTTTCAATATCGATCACAAAGTGATTGGTATCCAGTACATCACCTCGCTCGTGGTTGTGTTCCTGTTAGCTGGTGTACTGGCTATTCTCATCAGGGTGGAACTGATGGATGCGGGTCAGAACATATTTACAAAGAACACCTACAACACCACAATGAGCCTTCACGGGATCATGATGATTGCCGTTGCGGTTGCCGCTGTGATGGGTGGATTCTCTAACTTCGTTTTGCCGCTCATCATCGGTGCTGAAGACGTCGCATTCCCTCGGGTCAACGCACTCAGTTTCTGGATCGTTCCACCGGTAGTGGTCCTGCTCCTTCTCTCACCGCTGTTCGGTGGATTTGACACTGGCTGGACTGCTTACCCTCCACTCGCTACTCAAACACCAATTGGTGGTTTGTTATTTGAACTGGCGTTCCTGACATTCGGAATCTCATCGATTCTTGGTGGAATGAACTTCATAGCGACGATCGTTACGCAAAGAGCGCCGGGGATGACCTGGGGCCGACTACCGATCTTCGCTTGGTCAGTACTCGCTGCTTCGGTGATTTCACTAACTGCAACACAGTGGGTCGCTTACGGCCTCCTGATGATCATCTTCGAACGTGTCTTCAACATGGTGTTCTTCTCGCCTCCAGGCGGTAACGCACTCTTGTACGAGCACGTCTTCTGGTTCTACTCGCACCCGGCGGTCTACATCATGATCCTGCCGGCGTTCGGAGCTGAACTTGAGATCATCAGCCACTTCGCAAGAAAACCGCTGTTCGCTTACAGATGGGTGGTTAGGGCTTTCGCTCTGATCGTGTTCCTGAGCTTCATTGTTTGGGCGCACCACCTGTTCACAAGTGGCATGGGCGAAAACCTGCACGGTCCGTTCATGATCCTCACCGAGTTGATTTCGATCCCAACTGGAGTCATCTTCCTATCGGCTCTGGGAACGTTGTGGCGAAGCAAGCTTCGGCTGAAGGTTCCGCTACTGTTCGCATTGGGAGTTGTCTTCAACTTCTCGATCGGTGGTCTGACGGGTATCTTCCTCGCCGACGTCGCAACCGACATTGCCTTGCAGGACACCTACTTCGTTGTAGCGCACTTCCACTACACGATTATGGGTGGTGAGATATTCGCAATCTTCGCTGCCGGTTACTACTGGTTTCCGAAGATCACGGGTCGCATGTACAACGAAACTCTGGGTCGAATCCACTTCGGCCTTATGTTCTTGTTCTACAACATCACGTTCCTGGCAATGTTCGTTCCGGGCACTGTTGGCATGAACCGACGTGTCGCTGAGTATCCACCGGAATTCGAGTTTATGAACCTCGTAACCTCGATCGCTGCGTTCGCACTCGGAATAGCGTTCCTACCGTGGATGTACAACATGCTGAACTCATGGATCCGTGGACCAAAAGCACCTGACAACCCGTGGGACGCAAAAACCCTCGAATGGCAGACAAGCTCGCCTCCACCGCTGGAGAACTTCGACGAGTTCCCGACGGTTACGGGCGATCCCTACGGCTACGGTGACGAGAGTGTTATACACGCAAAATTCCCGAATTCCACCGACGCTATTTCGGCTGAGGGGGACTAAGTAGATGCACAAAACAATTCAAGAAACATTGAAACTCGGGTGGGTAGTGATCGTCATTCTGGCGATTATGACCGCCGCCGAGTACATCGTCGCTGTCGTCATTGATGACACAGCGATCCTGTTCACGCTCCTCCTGATCGTTGGCCTAGCGAAAGCGTGGTTAATCATTCAGTACTTCATGCATTTCGGACAACTGTGGGAACACGTGTCGGATGCTTGGTACGGAATGCTGAGCGATGACCCAGAAGCCGACAGGGAAGAGGACTAGCCACGTGACAAACCATGTACCGCATCACGTAAATCACCGGTTTGATGCCCTGACGATCAACCGGCTTGGTTTGTGGCTGTTCCTAGTATCCGATGCTTCGTTCTTTATTGCGCTTTTGTCCTCGCGATTCTTCGTGGTTGGCACAAGCACGCCAGAGCACGTCGATCAGGTACTCGGTCTCAGCCTCACAATCCTGCTTCTTCTCAGCAGTTTGACCGCATACCGCGCTGAAGCCGCTGCCGAACATGGCGACCTACCGAATGCGAAAAAGATGTTGTTAGCCACAATTGGCATGGGCATTATTTTCGTGTTCGGAGTCGGCTACGAATGGTATGAAGCATTCAAGCACTTCCCGCCATCGACTGGATTTGGCACAGTACTTTTCACACTTACAGGTGTGCATGTCACCCACGTAGTAACTGGTGTTTTAACGCTCGGATTCGTGTACTTCCGGATTCGGAAGTCCAAGACGATCGGCGACAATCAGTGGGCAGTGGAAGGTGCAGTGAAATGGTGGCACTTTGTCGACGTAGCGTGGGTATTTATCTACCCAACGCTGTATCTAATCAAGTAGCCGCTAAATAAATACCGCACGCTGGACGATGTTCCATGGTTTTGCATTCATTGTAATCGCAAGGTAGAACTTCCACTGGATCGGACGCATGGTAGTTTGTCCGATCCAGATCGCGCCAATAATCACAAGCTCCGAAATTTCGTTTTTCGTCGAGCAAGATGGCGCAAATGATCCTCACGGTCGTTCTTAAACCTCATCTTTTCATCATTCTTGTCCTCTCCATGGGGCACTCGCGCTCACGACCTGTTCATACTCTCCCGCTAATATGATTCGCTGGACGGACAGAGCTCTTGTGGCAACGGGAGGGTAAAAAAACTAATGTTCAAGAAAATACTTGTTCCTCTCGATGGTTCGCAACATTCTCGAAGCATTTTGGGCTGGGCGACAGGGCTGGCGGGTGTACTGGAAGCCGAAATTATTCTGCTTTCGGTTATCGATACGGAAGAAATCGAAATACTCGAAGCAACAACCCGGGATTTACACCGCTCTAAAGCCGGAGCGACAACGTCGACGATCAGGACTCCTTCTGACGTGATAGGTGACGCGCTTTCACAGGCCGAGAAGGATCTTCAGGAAGTAGCCGACAGAATCACCGCTGCCGGCGTAATTGCGAGCATCAGAGTTGGAGCCGGTTCGCCAGCCGAGGTAATCGTTTCGGAAGCCCACTCTCGTGAGATCGACCTGATCGCAATGGCAACTCGTCGAGAGTCGGCACTTGCTCGCGGCGTGCTCGGTAGCGTTACCGACCGAGTTCTCCACTCAACATCCACACCAATATTAATTCTCTATCCCGGTGAAATTCATAAGATCGACGACACCAGCGATGGCCCAGCTCGAGTAATCGTCCCGCTCGATGGTTCAATCCTTTCAGAAACAGCTGTTGGGCCTGCACTTGAAATCGCGGAAGCGGCGAACTCCGAAGTCGTATTCACTGAAGTCATCAGGCTTCCATTCTTCGGAGTGGGTGTGGCCGGCATTGAATATGGCGCAGGTGACTACGCCGGTGACTTCGGTATCGACTCTCTAAAAGAGGAAACCTCCAAGTATCTCCAGGGATTTGTCTCGACCGCTGAAGCTGCGGGACTGAAAGCCAGTGCCAATATTCGAACAGGCAGCCCCTCACAGCAGATCGTCGATGCGGCAGCCGAAATCGAGAACACCATCGTTGTCATGAGCTCGCACGGAGCCGGTGGCCTGAAACGATGGGTTGTTGGAAGTGTCGCAGACAAAGTAATTCGGTCCGCTCGTCGCCCCGTGCTTGTAATTCCTCCCATAATCGGCTGACGACAGCAACGAGATCGAAAATTAAGAACACCTGGCTACGAATATGCCGGTGTTTTTATTTTTCGCACCATTTTGCGCACATTTACCGTTGATCGACGATAACATCTGCCCGACCGACCTGCACACAACGATCACGGATACCGACAGCAGCATGTCAGCCAATCAAACGCCAACAGCAGGCCCGCTAGAGGGAATACGAGTTCTCGAATTCGGGAGCTTCGTTGCCGGACCCTGGGGCGGTCAACTACTCGCCGATATGGGTGCCGACGTCGTCAAAATCGAACCGCCTTCCGGTGATCCATGGCGGCATGCCAACTCGTTCCAGAAGAACGAAAGTCGCGTGTTCACTCCGCTGAACCGAGGCGTGCGCAGCATCTGCCTCGACTTGAAATTGGATTCAGCGCGAGCCGTTCTCAGAAAACTCATCGAATCGGCCGACGGCATTATTTCGAACAACCGACGTGACACCGCCTTGAAACTTGGGATCGACTACGAAACGGTCTCGAAGATCAATCCGCGCCTCGTATATGTCGATATCACCGCGTACGGACCCAAGGGCGACATGCACGATTCCCCCGGCTTCGACCTGATCGTGCAAGGCTACACCGGTGCAGTGATGAGCGAAGGAAAGATCACCAGAGACGGCCAACCAGAGGTCGTGTGGTCGTCTTCATACATCGACTTTTCGACCGGCTACGCAGCCGCAACCGGAATACTCGCTGGAATCGTTGGTCGCAGTACAACCGGTAAAGGTCAATTTGTTTCGACCAGCCTGCTTGCCAACGCCATCGCGATGCAAAGCCTACGTATTGCCGATATCGAAGGTCTGCCAGCTCCTGCACGGATCTGGTTCGAAACCAAACGCCCAAAGCTCGTTGAGCAGGGCGCGAGCTACGAAGAGATTCAGGATAGCTACCAGCTGGCGGTACGACCGCTCATTTATCGCTGTTACTACCGAGCGTACAAAACGCTCGACGGCGGGCTGGCGCTCGGAACGTTGGCAGTCCACTCAAGGGCACGCCTTCTCGACGTATTCGGCCTCGAAGACCCGAGAGTGACCGATCCGACTTACGATCACTCAACACCAGAAGCCGAAGAGCTTGGACTGCGACTCTTCAAAGAATTCGAAGCGATCTTCGCCAGTAATACGACCGACCACTGGTTCAATAAACTGCGTTCGCACGACATTCCATGCGAGCCGATCAGGTATGTCGAAGAGATGATCGATGACGAACAGGTTCTCACGAACAACTACGTCGTCGAAGTCGATCACCACACCGGCCATAAAATCCGTACCTCAGGGCCGATTCTTCAATTTGGCTCTGGCATGCCAGAGCTGAAATCGTCGCCATCTCTAGGACAACACACCGACCAGGTACTCAGCGATATCGGGTTTTCTTCGGAACAGATCACCGAACTGCGCGACGAGGGTTCAGTCAACTAGTGGTACCGCGGTAACCCGCAAGAAAGATAAGCACGCCAGCATGTCATATGGTCTCCGGCAACTTCTCCACCCTCTCACATGGCTTGAACACAAGGCTTTGTTCTTCCCGGAGCACTCGTTTCGCGGAACGCCAGAACACGTTGGTCTTGAATACGACGATATCTTCCCTATCGCTCGGCTGAGCAACAGTTCCAGCGAAAATAAGAACACGAAACTCCACGGCTGGCACATGCCGGATACTTCCGACGTCGTCTAGCTGATTTTCCACGGCACGGAGGAAATATCAGTGTCCGACTAGACCAAAATCATAAAACCCACCGTCAATACTCGCCATCCATCATCGCTATCGACTATCGAGGATACGGTCGTCCCGAGGGTGAGCCGCCGGAAGAAGGTATGTACCTCGACGCTACTGCGACGTACGAACTCAACCGTAAACTCCACCCAGGCAAGAAAATCGTGGTGTTTGGGCGATCAATGTGTGGAGCAGTAGCGGCACATCTCGCCAAAGATGTAAGCCGAACAGCACTCGTGCTTGAAGCTGCGATTTCGTCATTGAGATACGCGATGCATGAGCAAGTACCGCTGACGAGATTTCTGCCTAGATATCTCATCATGCGCTCGAAACTCGAAACGACGAAACACGTCAGTACACGTTTAGTACCGACTCTGATACTGCATGGGAACTCATACCAGACTGTTTCGGTCGAGAACACACATCGGATATTCGAAGCAGCGCCAAAGCCGAAGCAAATGCACATCCTCAGGGTGGCGACCACGACGATCTGAACCTGGTCGATCCTGACGCATATCAAAAGTGTTGTTCGAGTTCTTAACAACGCGCGCCGCGCTATGAACGGCCACCGCCCATACTGAGCCTTCTCATCTTGCTCGATCTGCTGACTTTGGAAAGCTTTCGGAGTCTGGCGATATCTTTCTTGCGAGGTGCTAAAGCCCTTCCTCGTACACCAGTACCGGAAACCGGTAGCGCCGGTCGCTTCTTGCCCATCGACGGACTTGGGCCATCGGGGCGCAATTCGTCCAATATACCAACGGTCACACTTTCAAGCCTGATTCCGTTCACGCGCTGCTGCGCAAGATTATCCAGCGCTGAATCGGACAACCCGGAATCTGGTCGGTTCACCTCAGGGAACTTGCGGGCGCAGTCTCGCTGGGCGACTAGGGCAGGTCGAGGGGCAGCGGAGTTGCAAGCGTGCGCCCACGGGCACATGTAGGCGATGCACATGGTTGTTTCGCCAGCAGCAGGAGAACCCGCAGTCGCCAGACCAATTCTCGATAACGCCTCGCGCTGAGCACGACGCAGCTTGCGTCTTCGTCGATCTATCCAGGTTCTTGGTAGTCCGGGCATATACTGCTTGCTGGCTGTTACTGGTGAAAATAAAGCGTGACACACCCCAGTATCGAACGCTGAATACACTTGTCACGAAACAAAATGCACGCCCAGATTATCTACACGGCAACGTGTCGTGCTGTCTTACATGGCGCCGGCTTTTTCCGTCATTCGAGGAGTGAGGTACGAACAACGTGACAATCAGCGGTTGACGCAACGCTAACCACGACTCAGTCAATACCGAGCATCGCTCACATCACCTCACCAATCCAACCACCAAAGATCCCTCCGCAGGAGTCGGGATGTAGAACAAATGCGAGCGAGAATGCTCTCACTCAGTCAAAATATACTGACACGAGTTCTATAACTCTTGAGACAAACCCTTTGCCAACGCCAGAACCCATAGAAGTCCCTCGTTCCTCCCTCGAAACGATATACAAGCACGCCCGGGAATTGTTCCCGAATGAGTGCTGTGGCTGGCTGACCGGCGGAAAGGACTCGAATTCGGTTGACGGTGTGCGACCCGCCATCAACGCCTACGAGCCGGATACCCATCCGACCGCCAAAAACCGCACCGCCCAGACTGCGTTCGTTATTTCCGATAACGATCTACTCGAGTTGAACCTCACGCTCGACAACGATGTTCGCCCGCGAATCATTTACCACTCGCACCCGAACGGCCGCGCTTATTTCTCGGAGACCGACCGCGCCAACGCTTCCGATCCGTGGGGCGATGGCCCAGCATACCCCGTCAATCAGATTGTGGTCGGTATCGACGGCGATCGAGTCGTCGAAGCACGCCAGTTTGAGTGGGACGTCGAATCGGCAGATTTCGTTGAAATCGCCTTGTACGAAGGTATGGAGATTTAACGTTCGGTAATCACACCGCCGTTGATGTTCAACGACTGACCTGTGATGTAACCCGCTCGAGGGCTGCAGAGGAAACCGATCAGCTCGCCAACCTCTTCGTCGCTGCCTGCTCGTAGCAATGGAATCTCTACTATACGTGCGTCCCAGCGGCCGGTACGCCCCATCGGATCAAGGCGTGAAGTTTCGGTCAGGCCAGGGCATACGCTGTTCACGGTGATGGCGTGCTCGCCAACTTCTTTCGATAGTGCCTGAGTAAATCCATCGACAGCGAAATTGGCTGCGTTATAGGCGCTGGTGTTGGCTCGACCGCTCTTACCCATCGTCGAAGACAGGTTGACTACCCGACCACCCTCGCCCTGCTTAATCATCTGCGCCACAGCAGCTCGACAGGCATAGAAGGTCCCAAGCACCTTCACTTCAATGACTGTCTTGAAGACATCAGCCCGCATGTCCAGTACGGAAACGCGATCGTTGCCGTACGGTGCTGCGGCGTTGTTGACGATGATGTCGAGGCTCCCGAACTCAGCGACCGTCGTGTCCACCATCTTCTGTACATCATCTTCATCGGTGATGTTCGAAATAAGCGGCAGTGCCTTCACACCGTACGACTCGACCTGCTCAGCGGTGGAATGAATATCTCGCCAGCCGGCGTCCTTTTCATCCTGCGGGAACGTACCCGGGTCACGTCCAGTGCCCGTCACTACCACATTCGCACCCATACGGGCCAGCACAACTGCTGTGCCACGGCCGATTCCGCGCATCCGACCCGCCCCAGTAACAATCGCCACTTTGCCCTTAAGTTCGGAACCGGTCAGGTCGGTCATCGAGATGCCCTTCTATCGAGTTGTCGCACATGCGAAAGAATCCCGCACATTTTGCACGATAGGGCGAAAAAATGTGCACCGCAATGCACATAACAGTGCAGGGCTCTGGTTGAACGTCGGCTTTATCGCTCGGGACGTTCAACCAGTGTGGCTTCCAGCGATACCAGGAACTGAGAGTCTCTGACGACCGTGACCTTGATTGTGTCTCCGCTGATATGCTCGCGAAGGAAATCGGTTAGATCCTGCCCGCGCGTGATCTCGGTCGTATCGAGCTGAACAATGATGTCGTCCAGTTCGATTCCAGCCTGATCTGCCGGTGATCCCGGTTCGATCACAGTCACGCCAAAGCCTTCACCGACAGGAAGCCGGAGTGCGCGGGCAAGTGCTCGGGTAACATCGACGCCCCCAACACCCAGAAAACCGGGAGGAGGCATCGGGCCTTGTGCGATCAAACTGTACGCGGCAGTTTTCGCAGCGTTCATATTGATCGCAAAGCCGATCCGATCGCCTGCATTGATCTTCGCCGTATTGATGCCAACAACTTCGCCGAACATATTCACAAGCGGACCACCGGAGTTGCCTTCGTTGATCGCAGCGTCGGTCTGGACAAGCCCGGTCAGATCACCACCTACTTCGCCAACAATCGTTCGATCGAGTGCACTAACGACTCCCTTGCTCACGGTCGGACCGCCCCGTAATCCAAGAGCGTGCCCGATGGCGACTACATCTTCTCCAATGCGAAGCGCATCAGAATCACCAATAATCGCGGGTTTAAGTCCACGTTGATCCGCAACACGAACTATCGCCAGATCAAGCTGGGGATCCCGCCGAAACAGTTCACCTTCAGCAATCGTGCCATCTTCGAAAGCAACCGTAATCGCCACAGCACCTTCAACCACATGCCAGTTAGTCAGAATCAAACCTTCTTCATCGAGAATTACGCCAGTTCCAATACCCTGACCACGCTCCAAACTCACAGCAATCTGAACAACAGAAGGAGTGAGAATCTCAACCAGTTCCGGGGTTGTTAGCGGTTGTGAATCAGCTGATCGGGTGACAGCGGTGGGAACAACTGCCTCCGTTGGTTCGAGTGTTGCATCCGGCTTCTCGCCAACCGAAGTTGGGTCATTGGGCGAGATACTCTGGCCGTCACCTCCCGAACCAGCACAGGAGGTGGCGATCACCGCAAGCGATATCAGCAGGATGGCAACATTCACAAGTTTTAGACGGCGAAGAGAAGTCACAGTAGTGGTAATGTCTGGATCGAATAGACCGAATTCCGTTCTGCCAGCGTATCAAGCGACAGTGCTTATCGTCTGTGGGTATTCAATGCCAGAGTGATATGAATCACTGCGAAAAATCGACTGCTGCTAACCGTAACCGTCACGAACGGAAGCCATCAGAGTACGAATCTGAATCTACTTAGACTCATAAAAACCCGAGCAAGTTCCGATCCCTGGATGATCGCCGGACTGATAGTCGGTGCTCTCTTTGCAACAACGACTGCATCGGGAATTCCTCAGTATCGTCGGTCGCTTGAAATCGTTTCAATGCGAGCAGTGGTCGAGGAGATCGGCCCGATCAATTCGAGTGTTCACATCAACACTTCCTGGGTTCCGCTAGCCGACGAAGATCGCCAACTCACAGACGAGTCGGTTTTCTCAGCAATCGATACTCATCTTGGTGAACTCGTAGAAGGTTCAGGACGGCTCGTAAAAAGCCGCATCCACTGGTGGGGATGGCTAGAGACGGGCCTCAGGACCGATTCATTGGCGTCGCAGAGCTCGTTCCAGTACATTGAAAACATCGACGATCACGTCGAATACATCGAGGGGATTGCCCCTACCGACTCCGTAACCAATGTCGATGGCAAACCCGCTATTGAGGTTGCGATTGAGCACGACCGTGCGAAACATCTCCGTATTTCGATAGGCGACGTTATCGATTCACAATCGGTCGACGGTGGCACGGGATTGGTTCGGGCTATTGTGACTGGAACCTTCACACCGACCGATCTAGGCGAACGGTTCTGGATGGAACTTGGCGAAGCCTATCTTTCACCCTCAATTGAGGGGCGTGAACAGCCCTTAATCATGCTCCCAACGAGCAATTCAATGTTCACGCTGGTCGCCGAAGCCAACGCCGGGCTCCCTGCATCGTACGACTGGTTCTTCTTCATCGATCAAACACTTCTTGCTGACATGTCGATTGCTGAGTTGGAAACAACGTTCGACGATCTCGCCGATCAACTCGAAAACACGGTCGCCCGTCCCTTCGTGATTACCGAACTGATCCCTCGTGTCGAAACAATGAAGCAGCGAGCGCTTTTCGGCAGCATCCCATTACTGCTCATGACGCTACTCACGCTCGCATGCGTCGCTTTCTATCTCACGATGGCCGCAGGACTGCTCGGCAGAAAGCGGATCAACGGTTACATGATGCTTCGAAGTCGGGGCTTCAACGTAAAGCAGCAGTTGGGAATCCACGCGATAGGAGCCGCGATAGTCTCAATTCCTGCAGCAATAGTTGCTCCACTCGTCTCGACACTAGTCATCGCCGTTATCGGCTACCTGCCTGCGTACAACTCCATAACCAACGGCAGCACTATGCCCGTCGAGTTATACCCAACCATCTGGATATGGTCGTTTGGCGGGGCAATCGGAACGATACTGGTCGTTACTGCGGCGTCTTCATTCTGGGATGAGGCAACGCTGGCAGCCTCTCGATCCTCCGACGCTCGGCCAGTCAGCGCTCTCTGGTTCCAGCGCTACTACATCGATGCCTTGCTGGTCGCTCTAAGCGCTATCGTCTGGTGGGAGGTTGGTGCAAGAAATGCAATTGTAGTTCTCGAACGAGGGGGAGATTTTTCACCCGATTTCAGCCTGCTGGCGGCTCCGGTGCTAATCGTGATGGCGAGTTCGTTGGTGGCATTGCGCCTGTTTCCGATCATCACCCGATTTCTCGCTGAAATTGGGTTGAAATCGAATTCATTGGGTTTGGGGCTTGGGCTCGCAAGCGTAGCGCGACGACCGTTTTTCCACGGCTGGCCAATGCTGGCGATAATTCTATCGATCAGTACAGGTGTTGTTGCCGGGTCGGTTGTATCCACCCTTGAACGGTCAACCAACGAGCAGGTCCTCTACAGCACTGGAGCCGATATTCATGTCACGACAATTGGAACAACCGGTCAGGTCGCACATGAGCAACTAGAAAAAGTCCGTGATCTGGAAACCATCGACGTTGTGACTCCAGCATTACGAACCGTAGCCACTGTTGGCACAACCTCAACAGGATCGCAATTCAATCTTCTTTCGATCGACCCGATAGATTTCCAGCAGGTCGCATGGTTCCGAGACGACTTTTCCAATTCTCGTGCGACGATCGATCAACTCGTCGACCGGCTCGCAGTCCGAGTGCTGCCTGAACCTATTGAATTGCCACCTGATTCGATCGATCTTTCGATGTGGGTCAACGTACAACCTGTCACCCCCATGCTCGAGCTCTGGGTAGTGCTAAAAGACGGACTCGGAGAACCTCACACGATCAATTTGGGGCAGTTTGAAGAAGGCTGGTACAACGCCACAGGGCACCTTGGGGCGTTTCCGCAACCGGTGCGGATAACCTCAATTCAAACCTTCATGACTGTCGGGCCCGACAGTGCCCCACTTTCGACGCTGCTGGTCGATGACCTCGTTGTTACCACAGCCGATGGAGCCAGACATCTGGTGATCGATTTCGACGTTCCCGAACTGTGGAAAGGCCTTCCCACAGCAGAAGGTGAAGACACTGGGTTTACGATAGCCCCCGAGCCCGATGGCATCTCTGGCTACATTGCGAACGATGCCGGCAACGGTGTAGGAAGCGTCTCACTCGGCAGAGGTTCCAGTCAGGGAATCCGAGGCATCTACCGCCAGGCCGTTGATCGTCCGATTCCGATAATCGCTAGCGAGGCCTTCATGTCGCAAACCGGTGTCGGCCTGCACCGCCCATTCGTGATCAATGTGCTAGGAGGGTTGGTCCCTGTCGAAGTGATCGGCACGGTCATTTACTTCCCAACGCTTGATCCCGAACGCGGGCCGTTTGCCGTCACCGATGTGGACGCCCTAATAGACTTCATCGAACTCAGAGGTCACAGAAAAACCGTTCCGAACGAACTTTTTGCCAGTCTTGAACCGACGGATTTTCCAAACGAAGAAATCGGACAACAAGTTCGAAAAGTGTTCAGATTGGCTCGAATCGATTTGAGAGCTGAACGAATCGTTAGCACTTTCATCGATCCAATCGCAGTAGCAGGTTGGCGCGGAATGAGCATTGTGGCGACGATAGTTGCGGGGCTGGTCGTACTGATGGCATATGCCGTGTTCATGGCTGCATTCGCATTGCGAACTAAGGGCGATGTCGCTCTCAAACTCGCACTTGGAGCCAGCACGCGCGATCAATGGTTGAGTACGGTTGCAGAACTTTTTCCAGCGATATTTGTCGGGGCAGTAGTCGGATTGGGCACGGGATTCGCCGTGAGTTCACTGATGGTCGGTTCGATGGCGTATACCGACACGGGCGCGCACCTGCTTCCGCCGTTCATTTTGCAGACCAACTGGATGCTGCCTGTGGTTACAATCGCTGCGATATTCACAATTGCCCTCGCAGGCGTAGTCAACTCCGTCCGCTCACTACATGAAATTCAAATTGCGGAGATGGCCCGCGAAGGGTTCTCTGCGGCCTCGATATGATCAGTAATTCACTGCAACTCATAGTCAAGCGAACACTTGCGCACTGGCGACTGCTGTCTGCAGTTGTGGTGGGTGTCATGCTCGCTTCGACGGTCATGGCGAGTTCGGTTATTTTCTTCGACGCCCTGCGAGATGTCGCACTCCAGCGTGCTCTCGCAACTCACGAACCATCCGACGTTGATGTACTGGTCGAAGCGGGTCAGGTGCCGACAAGCCCAGAAACCCACGCAACGATCGTCGATGCAATGAACGGCACGATCGTCAAAAGGTTCCAGCCGTTTCTCGACCAACGAGAGTTTGCGCTTAAAACTTGGACATTCTTCGTTGATTTGCCACCTGCAAAGGTTTCACCAGGCGAATGTCCATGCCGATCAAACGTCGGCATCAACTCGGGTGACAACGAAGTACTAATCGAATGCGACTGCCGTCGAGTAACGATGATGACGCTCCCCGATTTCGAAAATCGGGTTGAAATCGTCGAGGGAACCATGGCCCGGGAGGTTTACGGCATTGGTCCGGACGGCTCACTGCAGATCGAAGGAATTCTCGATGTCCAGTCGGCTGAAATGATGGACATCAGCGTTGGCGACCTCTACCCGGCACGACCGCACTGGGAAGACGAACACACCAGCGTAAATATTCTGGTTACAGGTCTCTACGAACGCGTCGATCCTGAACTGGCTCACTGGCGCATCCAGAACGAAGCATTTGGATCTCGTACCGACACGCTCCAGTTCGCACGATTTGTAGTTCTGGAAAAGACTATTCTCGAAGGGCTAGGGCCTTATTTTCCGAACATGGGCACGGACTACGCATGGTGGCTCGACGTTGATCCGACCCGAATTGCCGCATCTGAAACCGAAGCGATTCGAAACACGATTGATGCCACCGAACGCGAATTAAAAGCGATTGTCGATGGCTTCCTGTTACGATCTGATCTTCCGCAGGTACTGAGCGCCTTCGAAACCGATCTATTCTTCAACCGACTCCCGATGTTTATCGTGTTGATACTGATTGTTCTCGTCGTCCTCTATTACGTCGTAACCCTGGCATCGCTCCTAGTCGACGCACAACGTAGTGAAGTTGGCTTGCTCAGGACTCGTGGGGCTACCTCACGTCAGATTCTGGCGGTTTTCATCATCGAATCAGCGCTTCTGGCAACTGTCGCAGCAATATCAGGACCGTTCCTCGCTATGTTCGGCGTTGGATTCATCGGCGTATTACCCCTCTACAGCGAACTTAACTCGGGCGACCCGCTCCCGGTGCAACTGACAATCGGTGCCTTCCGCATGGCGTTCTTCGGTGGTCTATTGGGGCTGCTCGCACTGTTCATTCCGGCACTTCGAGCCACACGACTGGGGTTACTGGCAAGTCGCGTGACGCGAGCAAGGCCCGTACGATTGGCCGTGATCCAGCGCTACTATCTCGACCTCGGGTTCTTAGGCCTTGTTATGTTCCTGTTCTGGCAACTCACCAAGCAGGGCTCGTTCGTCGCGGTCAGCATTTTCGGCGAAACGACGGTCAACCAACTTATTCTTGGCGTACCTGCGATATTCGTGGTTGCTGCCGGTCTAGTTCTACTGCGTATCTTCCCGGTTGGAATGGATTTGATAGGACGAGTCCTCTCGCGCAGACCAATGTCTTCAGTCACGCCACCGGCATTGATTCTCGGCATCTGGCAGATGGCTCGAAACCCGGCCCACCACTCTCGACTATCACTCCTGCTGATCCTCACCGCCGCCCTTGGCGTGTTCGCTGCCAGCTTCGGTGCAACGCTGGAACAAAGTGCGATCGATCAGGCGTACTACCGCACTGGTGCCGATATAAAACTGACGTCGGTAAACGTTCGTGAAGGCGGATTATCGTTCTCAGTTGTCGACAACCTTTCAGAGCTTGAAGATGTTGAAGCAGCTTCACCGATCTATCGCTATGCAGCCAATATTACTGCGGGCATCAATGTCGAAGGATTCCAGTTCATTGGAGTCGATCTAGACACAATTGAGGATGTCGGATGGTTCCGCGACGATTTTGGGCTAACACCATTCGCAAACAAAGCGTCAGTTCTTGACGTAGGTGGTGCCGCTGGAATCGAGCTTCCTGCCGAGGGTCGCTGGCTAACCGCCAGAGTTCACCCGCTCGTGCGACAGTCATCGACGTACCTTGTAGCGAGGCTTTCCGACGACAATGGCCATTTTTTCTCAGTTCCGCTTGGCAATCTCAATCCACTGGCTACCGACCAGTTCCGATTCAATTGCCCATTACCAATCGAGGGCGAACCCACGGAGTGGTGTCGGATTGGGGCAGCAATTCAGGCAACCAACTTCCGGGGGGTTCCAGGTCTTCTTCCCAAAGAGCCGAACCGTCTCCACTCGCTCGGTGTGATCGACTATGAAAACGGTCTCAGCCCGGCGGCACTTGATATCGACGACGTCGCGGTGCTGAATAAAGAAGCAACAGAACTCATCATCATCGAAACGTTCGATTCGGTCGACAACTGGCGAACAATGGCACCCACGAGAGAGGCACTTGGCGACCATCTCGGTCCCGCTTCAACACCGGACGGCCAACCGCTCGATGGAATCGCACGCATGAGGTGGACTCGGTCTGGACCTAACGAATACCGCGGTCTCGCCCATGGATCTGAACTTGAAGTAGTGCCTGTGATCGCAAGCACTACGTTTGTCGAACGCTACGGCGGTGAAGATGGCAAGATCATGCAAATAGCGATGGACGGCACGCCCGTTAATATTTCTATACGCGACGTAGTTGAATACTTCCCGACACTGGCGCTCGATGACGAATCTTTCCTACTTGCCGATATTGGAGCCGTCCACGAACGGCTCAACATCACCCGAACAGTCGGAAATATCCAACCAACCGAATTCTGGATATCCACACTTCAGGGTTCCGAACTCCTCGTCGCCGAAGAAGGAATTCTCGAGTCAGTGATCGCTGGCGACAGGGCTGTTCCCGATATCAGCCGAGAACTGGCGTCGCTCCGTTTGCGTCCCGGTGCAAATACAACCGACCGATCGCAGGAACTGGCAAGTGTCGCTTTCGACCCGCTTGTATCTGCGGGTTGGCGAGCCTTGCTGGGAATCGCCTTCTTCACTGTTCTAGTCGTAAGCGCGGTCGGTTTCCTCGTTCACGCCAAGGTGACGTTCGACGGGCGTCGTGCCGAACTGGCTCTGCTCCGAACCATCGGCCTTTCGATGAAACAATTGCTGTTCCTCGTTGTTTTGGAACAGGTGATGGTCATCGGAGTCGCCGTTGCGCTTGGCATCTACATGGGTGCCCAAATGGGCACAGCGATCATGCCGTATCTGGCGAATTCAGGAGAGAACGTAGTAGTCGTTCCTCCAATGGCTGTTCAAATAGATTGGTTTGGATTTGGGATTACGTTCGGACTTTTAGGGTTAGTATTCCTTGGTGTGATCGGCGCAATCCTGATTTCCGTATACCGAATGTCGATACACCGAATCATGAGGATGGGTGAAAGTTGATCAACCGAACTAATCGCTCATCAATTAAGGGTGACGCGAAGTGACAACACCGGATTCTAATTACATCGAGTGCAGCGGACTGTTCAAGATCTACAAAGCTGCCGATCTTGAAGTAGTGGCACTGCGCGGTCTTGAACTGGGCGTAAAACAAGGTGAAATTATCGCCATTGTCGGTGCGTCAGGTAGTGGTAAATCGACACTGCTGAACATCCTCGCTGGATACGACGCCCCTTCAGCCGGAACAATCCGAGTTGGCGAATACGATCTGCTTCAGATGACCAACAAAGAGGTCGTCGAGTATCGCCGGCACGAAGTTGGGTTCATCTGGCAAGAAACCTCGCGAAACCTGTTCCCGTACCTGACAGCCTTCGAAAATGTTGAACTACCAATGGTCATTTCAGGTGCACCCGGCCCCGAGCGCAAGAAACGAGCGGAAGAGCTTCTCTATGTCGTAGGGCTTGCGGATCGAGCCAATCACAAACCAGCCCAACTCTCCGGCGGTGAGCAACAGCGAGTTGCCATTGCCGTTGGTCTATCGAACCAGCCACCTCTGTTGCTCGCTGACGAGCCTACCGGTGAGTTGGACGACAAGACCGGTGAAGAGGTTCTCAAACTGCTGAACAAGCTCAACCAGGATCTCGGTACGACCATCGTGATCGTTACTCACGACCCGGCTATCGCAACTAGCGTTGGGCGGGCAGTGGCCATTAAAGACGGTAAAACCAGCACCGAAACAACTCGAGAAGTTTCATTCGAACGAAAACTCGGTGGCTATGCAACGGATACCGAAGAGTTCCTGCTTATCGATTCGGCAGGTTCCGTGCAGATCCCGCGTGAGATGCTCGACGAACTAAACATCGGACGCCGAGTTCGAGTAGACACGAAAGACGGAAGAGTGACACTTGAGTCAGGCGACTGAGCAAATAACTGCACGAGACGAACGCGGTGCCACCGCCCCTATTATTCAAGCGGTTGGTGCTTCACGCGAATACGAACTGGCTGGCGAAATCGTTCATGCAGTTCGCAGAGTCGATCTCGATATTCGAATCGGCGAGTTCATTACTCTGGTGGGCCGTTCCGGTTCTGGCAAGACCACGCTGCTAAACATGCTGGCAGGTTTAGATCATCCGACTTCGGGTCAGGTGTATTTCGAGGGTGACGACATGGCGAATTTCAGCGAAAAGCAGTTCATTCGGCTTCGTAGGCATCGCATTGGTGTTGTGTTCCAGTCATTCGCGCTACTGCCGTTACTTTCCGCCTACGAAAACGTTGAGCTACCAATGCGAATTGCAGGAATTGGCGCATCGGAGCGATCAAAGCGCACAAACGAAGTGCTCGATATCGTTGGCCTTGGCCGACGAGCAAAGCACCGTCCATACGAACTATCCGGTGGTGAGCAACAGCGAATTTCTATCGCTCGCGCCGTTGCCATGAAGCCAAACGTGATTCTTGCAGACGAGCCTACCGGCGAACTCGACTCGGTAAACGCCGCTGAGATTTTCGGCCTGTTCCGACAGATGGTGAGTGAAGAGGACATGTCGATCGTTGCGACGACGCACGACCGCACGCTTCTCGACCTAGCCGATAAGATCTACACAGTTCATAACGGCGAGATCGAGCTAACCGAAGTCGGCAAACACGTCGACGTCAGCGCCCAGTTCAAACGGCCAAACGAAGAATAGATTCAGTTGGCGGTGCCAGAGGGGACTACTTCGTGCGACGCCACACCCGGTCACGGGCTTCTGTGGCGATATACAGCGCATCCTCGACGGTATCGGCAACAACGTTGATGTGCCCCATTTTGCGACCCAACCTCGCTTCCGACTTCCCGTACAGGTGCAGACTAACGCCCGGCATTTCAAGCGCCCCCGCCCAATCGGGATTCCCGCCGGTATCTTCCCAAATTTCGCCCATCAGATTCACCATGACGGTCGGCGAGTGAAGTTTCGGCTCAGAAACTGGTAATCCTGCCAGCACCCTCACTAATTGCTCGAACTGTGAAGTATCACAGCCATCCATCGTGTAATGCCCGGAGTTGTGGGGGCGCGGGGCAAGCTCGTTGACCAGCAGTTCATTTTCATTGGTGACGAACATTTCAACCGCGATAAGCCCAACCACTTCCAACTGTAACGCGATATCTGCGGCCAGCAATCGAGCGTTTTCTATCACACTGTCAGGGATTCTCGGCGGGACAATTGAAATATCAAGAATGTGGTTTCGATGAATATTTTCCGACGGTGGGAACGTCGCAGTCTGACCATCGACGGTACGAGCGCAAATTGTCGATATCTCCATCGCGAACGGCACGTACTGCTCGACAATCAGTTCGGCGGGCCCGATGCTGAGCAATTCGTATGCAGGCTCGATATCCTCCTGACGAGTAATGATGGCCTGCCCCTTGCCATCGTAGCCCTGCGTAGCTGTCTTCAGAATCATCGGAAATCCGAGATCGACGCCGGCAGCCTCCAAATCACTGAGCGATTCGACGCTTCGGAACGGTGCAACCGATACACCTGCTTTGAGCAAAGCGTTCTTCTCGTGCAATCGGTGCTGAGTTGTACGCAATACCGAAGCCGAAGGGTGCACCAACACCAGTTCAGCGGCATCTGATACCGAATCAGCATCAACATTCTCGAACTCATAGGTGACTACATCAGACGAGCGAGCAAGTTCGCGTGATGCGCCACGATTCGAATACGCCTCAGCGATCTGACCGTCAGCGACCTGACCGGTTGGGCATCCTGAATCCGGGTCCAACACGATGGTCTTGTAGTCCATCTGGCGCGCAGAGATAGCGAGCATTCGGCCCAACTGACCGCCCCCAATGATTCCGATAGTCGAACCGGGGTTCAGAAGTGATTCTCGTTGCATTAATTACTCGCCGCTGCCTTCGGACTTCACGTAGGTAACCGTTTCGATCTCGGCGGTAATTCGAGCGCGTCGGGTTTCGATATTCTGCTGAATCGCTGGATCGCTAAGTCCGACGATCTGAGCTGCCAGAATCCCCGCGTTCACAGCTCCCCACTCGCCAATTGCGACCGTCCCAACCGGGTAGCCGCGTGGCATCTGCACCATCGACAACAACGAGTCCATGCCGTCGAGGTGAGGCCCTACGCCAGGAACGCCGATCACCGGAAGGATCGTCTTCGCGGCTGTCATTCCCGGCAGGTGGGCGGCTCCACCAGCACTGGCTACGATGACCTTGATTCCGCGATCTTTCGCCTCTTCGGCGAACTTGAACATGAGATCAGGCGTACGGTGGGCCGAAACAACACGAATCTCGTGTGGAACCCCAAGCTCTTCAAGCATGTCGGCCGCGTGCTGCATCGTCGGAAGGTCCGAAGTGCTACCCATGATCACCGAAACGAGCGGATTTGCCATTGATTTGACGCTCCAACTGAAGACTATTAGTACGACCGCCGATGGACGACTGAACGATTTTACATTCGTCCGGACCAAAAACGCGTTGTCAAAGCAATTAGAATCATCGAATGCCAACAATGAAGTTCGGTTCGCTTGAAATTAATTACGAAATCTCTGGTTCCGGACCATTGCTGATCCTTCATCACGGTTTTGGAGCGTGGGGCCGAGACTGGAATCGTGGTGGTTGGATCGAATCGCTTGAAAAACACGCCAGCGTGCTTATCTTCGATGCGGTTGGCCATGGTCTTTCCACTCGCACGCACGATCCCGCCGATCACACCGTCGAACAACGGGCCGAAGTAGTTAACGCCCTAGCTGACGAATTCTCAACAGAACAATTCGGATATGTCGGTTTTTCGATGGGGGGGCGAACCGGCCTTGAACTGGCAGCGTCAACTCCTGAGCGACTGAGGATGCTGGCTATCGGTGGAATGCACCTGCTACCTGCCACGGAAAATGCGAACCGCTTTGAACGTCACATCAAGGTGCTCCGCTCGGGCAGGGCAAAGTCGGTTGAGCAGCCGGATGGCGATCGACCTGGAAACGATCCGCTGGCACTCGCCGCTTCGCACGAAGCCCTGCTGTGGTGGCGCGGCGCAAAGGGAAGGATGTGCAAACACTCGGCACCGACTCTTCTGTTCTGCGGAGAAGATGATGGTCACTTCGCCAACGCAAAGCTATCCTCCGAAAAATACGGATTTGAACTCTCGGCGTTTCCAGATACCGATCATGACAGCACATTTTTTTCCTCAAAACCCGCAGTTAAATCCGTGACCGAGTTCGTGTCGCGACACCTCGGTTAACGAACGTAGAATTCCGATTATAGGTGCTAGAATTTTCGACTGCGCGCGATTGTTGCGGCGCGTTTTCTTCTTCTAGTTCTTCTCATAGGGGTCGGTAGTACATGACTACTGGTGACGGTTCGAACGACGATTTCAAGCGAGCTATGGTGGTCACTGCCCATCCCGATGACGCCGAGTACGGTTGCTCCGGAAGTGTCGCCAAGTGGTGCCGTTTAGGATGGGAAGTCGTCTACGTGCTCTGCACCGACGGCTCAAAGGGAACTGAAGATCGAGATATTTCCTTAGAACAACTCGCTGAAATCCGTGCCGAAGAACAGCGAACCGCCGGAAAAACGCTCGGTCTGAAAACCGTCGAATTCCTCGGCTACCCCGACGGATATCTCGAACCAAGTCTTGATTTGCGCCGTGATATTTCTCGCCATATTCGGAAGCACAAACCCGATGTGCTCATCACTGTCAGCCCAACTCGTGATTTACTGAGCGCGTCTTACATTGGCCACCCCGATCATTTCGCTGCAGGCGAAGCTGCGCTTTCAGCGGTCTTTCCATCAGCACGAGACCACCTGACGTTCCCGGAACTGTTCTACGACGAGGGTCTCGAGCCACACAAGGTGCGCGAAGTCTGGGTAATGAGCTTTGGCGAGAACGCTAATTTCTGGAACCCGCTGACCGAACAGGATGTCGACACGTCGATCGCAGCACTCAAGGGCCACGTAAGCCAGGTGAGCAATCCCGAAGAGGCTGGAAAGTGGATGAAACAACGTCGCGCCGACATCGGTAAGAAGATCAACGCCGACTACGCCGAATCCTTCCACAAGTTCACGCTGAGCTAGAGCCGTAGTGCGGAATTTTTCTACTGACACGGTCACGTCAAATCGCACCACACGATCGGCACTGTCATTCGCTCTGATTCCACAACAGCGGCGAAAATAAAAAAAGCCCCCTGTGAGTGCTAAACGACGTCGAGTGTGTCCTCTGCCTCGACTGAAACAACACCGCCGTGCTTTTTTCCAGCAATCTCTCGAAGTTCAGCAAACTCGTCCTGAGTCCCTCGCAGCAGGATGCCAGAGTCGGACGAGTGCATGATAAATCGTGCACCCAGATCAATAGCTGTCGTCGATGCCTCGATTGTCTGCTGGTGAATCATCGTTGGCAACCCGCGCTTGTCGGCCTCGCCAATTACCTTGCTCAAAGTGTCGAGGTAAATCGGGTTATCCACTTCATCCGGAATGCCCAGGGACGTAGTCATATCGTTGGGACCAATGAACACCGCATCGATCGGTGCGCAATCGATGAGCTCCTCGACCCGGTTCGCTGCCGGTTCACTCTCAATGCCCATGATGAAGATCTGGTCTTTGTGGCGTGCGTTCAAATACGCCTCAGACTTCGCGCTCGGGTACTCCCCTGTCTCTACTACTCGTTCGTAGTACTCACCCTTCAACGGGTGGGTTCGAAGTTTCATGCAGGTGTGTCGAACTTCGTCCACCGTCTCGCAGTAGGGAACCAATACGCCGTCTGCTCCGGCATCGAGAGCCATCGCAACCCACACTTCTTCCGTGTTGGGTGTTCGAACGATTGCGGTGATATCGAGCGACTGCATCTGCGCAACCGTGTCGGCAATCAACTGTCGGTCACGTGATCCGTGCTCTGAGTCGATCACAACGAAATCGAGAGTGCTACCAGCAAACACTCGCCCCCAGCGCATACTTGAGGTGGCGGAGACCATAAATCCAAATACGGGTTTCTTAGCTTTTAGTGCAGCTTTCAGATCAGCTGGGTTCATGTTGTCCTCTTAGGTGACTGATATTCGTGTGTAGGCATCGTACAGGTGCTCAGCGTCATGAACCGTTAGGCAAAGGCCAATAGTTGTGCACTCGTGCGCTGAGCGTAATAGTATCCGAACTCAACGATAGCCGTTTTCACCTCATTCATGACGTTCCCCTTGAAGCCCAACAACGGTCGTTTTTACGTACCAGATAGCGAGTTGAGTATGCATCAACAGTGCAACTCGAAATCAAACCCCACCTGAACTTCCAACTACTGTTCATGGCAATCTCGTTCTCAGGGAACCAGCATTCTTGATTCCATAGGTCTCTCATCAACAACACATTCGATGTTCAGGGAGTGATACTGTTCGTCTGCCGGTTTTTTCGGCTTGCGATCAGTACATCGGGAGACTCTAGAGTTGATTCACGACAACGTCGAATTCGATTTTTACTTCATCAGGCACGGCGAATCGATATCAAACATCACGCCGGGCATTGCAGCCGGCGAGAACTTCGATGCGCCGATGACCGATCGAGGCCACCAGCAGGCCGAGGCAGCCGGCAGAAGGCTGGGCGAAGAGGGCGTGAAGTTCGAGAAGATCTTCTCGTCGTCACTCGTTAGAGCAAAGCAGACGACCGAAGGTGTGCTGCGTGGTATGGGACTCGAAGGCACCGAATACGAACAGGTCGACGCCATAATCGAGAAGCAAACCCCGGCATGGAGAGGAAAGCTCGCCAAGGACGTTATGCCTACCGAAGTACGCCTGTTGATGGCCGAAAAAGGCAAATACTTCAAAGCGGCCGACGGCGAAACGATGCGTTGGGTTGAACGTCGTGCCTCGAACTGGCTCGAAGATGAAATTCTGTACAACAAAGATTGGTACCAGAAGCCCGGCACACACCCGATCGCAATCGTCAGCCACGGTGACACGATGCGGGCACTGCTGCACTACATCACAGGCATGGACAACCGACTTGCGATGCGCACTGACATCTTCAACTGCTCTATCAGTCGTTTCCGTTTCGGCAAACTTGGTTGGCACATCGGAACAATCAACGACTCGTCACACACCCTCGCACTAGGCGACATCGTCCGCGACGAAAAGATCGTTCAAGGCGGAATAGGCGTTTAGGAGCTATATCGCCTAAATCTGTCCCAATATCTTGGGCATTTGGGACAACAAGTCGATCTCGTACGTTGGCGGATTTCTCGAATCTGGTCGCTGGTTCCGATCTGGGTTGACCCAGATTGACGCCATTCCTAGATTCGCTGCACCTGAATATTGCTGCTCCACAATTTGCCGACCATCACTGCTTCTGTAGGTTCAATCCCAAGTGCATCCAAAGCTGTCGTAAATGGTATGGAATCAGGTTGTCGTCGAGGTCGAACAAAACGACTTTGAATGTGAGAATCCCCTTACTCTGCAATGCCCAACAAATCGGCGTGATAATCGCGAGATAACCCTTGTTGGCAGTGCGATTCGAGCTTGTCCGACGCCTCGTCGATGCCGATTACCTGCAAAGCGGCACGATCTTTCCACAAACCCAGTCGATCAAGCGTCTCGATAGCATCGTCGATATCGAAATCGACTTCGCTCGAGGTCAATTTCTTCAAGTACGTTTCTATTTCACTCTTGATTGCTGATTCAGACATTGCTCGCCCGTCGTTTTCGACATCGAGGCAGAAGGCGTAAATAAGCACCGCCTCCTTGATTTCCTCTTCACAGATCATGAACGAAATCAAGTGAATCGCACTACGATTTGCGCCCAAACTCTGGAAATACAGATGCTTCGCTCGATTGGAGTCGCGATCTTTGATCGCACGTCGATATCCAGAGAAAATCTTCCAGAAAAGCCCGACTAGCGGTAGCGCAATTATCCAAAGCAGTTGACTCGCAGCCACTAGGCCCACTGCCAGTACCTTCGCCACCAACGTCCAAACCGCACCAGCACCGCTACCGATCATCATTGCGGCGTCTCGCAAGCCCATACTCACGTTGGCATTCGGCAGCAACGCTTCAACATCGCGAATAGGGATGTCTTTGAAAAGGCGCACCTGAACGTTAGCTTCGCCGGACGGACGAGTTATCAGCGCCAGTCGATTGAATATCGCCACACTGCTTATTTCGCCTTTGATCGGGTGTCGAAGTGTTCGACGATGAAACGGCGCAGTTGAACGACCCCGTACCCAGATCGACATTTCTTCAAGGCTATCCTCGTCAAGTTTCACCTTGATGCCGTGCGTGCTGCCGGCTTCGAGGGCCGTTTTCACCTGATCGTCAGAAAGTTTCTCGAAATTCGCCTTTTCGAGCATGTGCTGAACCTTGGAATTCAGCAACAAGAACTCATCATCACCGGGAGGATTGCCGTTGAGAACGTCGATCGTTTCTCGATCGGGATTGATCCGGGCGTACGTACGAGTGATAATCCGCTCGAAAGCCGATTTTTCCTGCTCAAGAATCTGAATCAACCAACTGGCGACTTGCTCGATTGCAGAACTCTGTTCGCCGAACGTTTCAGTGTCACTTGCCAGATAATCGATCAGATCGTCTGATCCGACCGGAATAAACCGGTTGTCCGGACGCGTAAATCCCGAATCGTAGACGTTCGTCAGGGTGAATTTCGAGGTTAGAAACCCGAAACCGAACTTACTACCAGTCAATCTTGACCTCTCGACCAGTTCGAGACGATTCTTCTGTGGCTTCGAATACCGTCAGCACCCGCAAACCGTGCTCCTGTGGAATCGGCGTGTCGGCATCTCTCCGCTCAATGGCTTCGACGAACTCGGTGAACTCCTCCAGCAGTGGCTCGTTCTCACGAACCTCTTCCTTCTGCCAGTTGCCTTCTTCGGTATCGCCAATCCACAGGGCGGTTTCCTGCCCCTCGGCTCGACCGTATTTGAGTCGGAACTTCGCCATACCGTTCGTAAAAAAGAAATCAGCGCCATACTCAGTCGCACCGACCCGCCATGCCATTCGACTAATCGTTGCCACCTTGCCTGACTTCCAACGTAAAAAGCACATCGCTGTATCGTCGCAGTCGATATCCGGGTTTTTGGCTCGTGGGTAGGTGACCTGACCGATCTGCGCGCTCACCGTCTCGACGTCGTCACCCATGATCCACATCAAGCGATCGATCTCGTGGGTGCCGTCCATCTGTCCCATGCCACCACCTTTTGAACCGATCAACATCCAGGGTGGGCGCGTCCATGGCTGGTAAACCTTGTGCCACATATCGTGGGCCATCACCACTTCGCCAAGCCGTTTCGAATCGACCAGTTTTTTCATCGATTGAACAGCAGGGTAGTACCGCTGTGTATGAGCGGTCATGAGCTTCACACCGTTCGCAGCAGCAGCGGCGATCATCTCTCGCCCTTCAGCAGCTGTGAGTGCAAGCGGTTTTTCCATGAACACATGCTTACCGGCATTCGCAGAGTCGAGACCCGCCTGATAGTGGAGCCAGTGGGGGAGCGTGCCGATGACGATATCGACATCGTCGCGCTCGAGAACGGCTTTGTAGTCGGATACGAACTCAACATCCGGATACTTGTCTTCCCAAGGCGCTGCCGCTTCGGCTCGCTGCTCGGCGACAACTTTCAGTTCGGCTCCCGGCGTTTGGTTTACGACGTCGATATAACTTCCACCGATTCGACCGGTGCCAAGCACTGCTACTCCAACCAATTCGTTCTCTCGCTTTCAATCACTTGCGTGCGATGTTGCGGTCATTCTTCGACAACCTATTTCTGCCCTGCCATTTCGCCGGAATTGTAGACCGTTGGATTGGATAACGGGCAGCGGGCCCACCACGACTCAGATCCTTCGGTTGCCGCTCAGGACGCGTGTCCGCGTTCTACACCAACACATTCTTCAGTTCTTCGACGTGATCGATCACGTAATCAGGTGCCGGCGCATCGTCTGGATATTTCTCTCGCCCCATTCGCACCCAAGCGGTTTTCATCCCAACGCCGTGAGCCCCGAGAATGTCGGTGTAGGGATTATCTCCAACAAAAAGAATCTCTTCGGTCGCTAGTCCTTCGATATCCAGAAGCCGAACAGCTTCCATGAACACCTCGGGTGCCGGTTTATCTACTCCAAACAACCTCGATGCCAGCACGAACGGTGTGATCCTGTCGAGTCCGGTCGTCTCAGCCTTCAGATGCTGAAACTGATCGCCGTTAGTCACAACGCCCCACTTCGAAGTGTTCGAATTCATCCACTCGATGAAATCGATCGCACCCGGCAGCACTTTTATGAATTTCACCATGTGCGTGAAGTAGAAGTTGTAGTGCGATTGCGAATCGCCTGTGACGCCGGGCCATCTCTCTTGGATATCAAGAATTGCCGTGTTGGCGTTAGTGGCATTAGACGGCGACAGCGACCAGAAAAACTCCAGTGCGTTTTCCCAACTTGTCGTACTATGAATCGCCTCGTGGCGATCGTAAAACACCCGGTAAACATCGTCGTACGCCGAACGCCTGTCGATCAGCGTGTCGTCCATATCGAAAAGTGCCGCGCGGAACTTTTGATTGGTCATAAGTAAATCGTAGTTGTAGCCCAACTGAATTGAGGGTTCGAACTACACGTCCGCTGGCGATCCATCCTCAGCATTCCATGAACCGGATACGCCTGATTCAACTGGTTCGGGCGGAATGTACGGTCGTTCAGCAAACACTGATTCGTCTATGTCGGTCCCGAGTCCCGGTGCTGTTGGCAGTTCGAAGTAGCCGTCTTTCAACACAAGCGGGGTTGTCTGAACTTTGTCGTGCCACGGCATGTCTCGTGCCGTCTCCAAAATCTGGAAGTTAGGAACAGTTGCGCACACGTGCATCGACGCTGCAGTTGAGAGTGGGCCATTCGGGTTATGAGGTGCGAATTTGATGTACTCGATCTCTGCCATCTGGGCGATCTTTTTGATCTCAGTAATACCGCCCGTGTGAGCGATATCTGGCTGAATAACGTCGGCGAGACGGCGGTGCAAGATATCTCGGAATCCGTATCGGAAAAACAGTCGTTCGCCAGTGGCGATATCAGTCTTGTGACCGGCTGCGCGAATCTGCTCCATCGCATCAAGATTGTCAGGCGGTACCGGTTCTTCGAAGAACGTGATATTGAACTCGTCAATCGCAGCAATTTGTCTGTTGGCCAGTGACGGTCGTGAACGACCGTGATTGTCGATCATGATCTCAACATCGTCGCCGAGTTCTTTGCGCATGCCCTTGATCTTCTCGTGCAAGGCATCAACGACATCCGCTTCGTAGAACTCGTTGTAGCCTGCAGCCCAACCGCCGGTCTTGAACGCAGAAAATCCCTGATCTACGGCGTCCCAACCGCCTCGCAAATCGCCAGCATGAGTATATGCGCGAACACGCTCACGAACCGCACCACCGAGTAATTTGTATACCGGCAGATCGTATGCTTTTCCGGTGAGGTCCCAGAGAGCAATATCTATCCCTGCCATGGCGGAACCCATCACCGGACCACCACGCCAGAAGCCGTGGCGATACATGATCTGCCAGTTGAGCTCGATCTGCGTTGGATCACGATCTATCAGGCGTGTTGCAAGCGTCTTGATTCCTTGTTCAACCGCACGCTCGTGTCCTTCGAGCGTGCCCTCGCCCCAACCGTGAATACCTTCATCGGTTTCGACCTTGCAAAAAACCCAGTTGCGGTTTCCGCCTTTCATGACAAACGTCTTGATATCGGTGATTTTCATTGTTTTTCTGGGTGAGGTTCTGCTCTATTCGGAGTCTGGTTACTGCTCGAACATTGATTTATCCCAAACAGCACATCCATCGCCAGCCCGCGTGAAATCCGAATCACGGCAGTTTATACCTGACTGCGGTCGGTCGATACTGCTAGAGGTTTTTTACTCGTGGATAGATAATCATGGTCAGCGCCACAACTCCCAGACAACCTGCCGAAAGCAGCATGTATCCAGCGCTGACGCCATACGTGTCGGCCGCAAATCCCGCTGCGACTCCGGCTGCCGGAGATAGCGCCGTATCGAGTAGAGTCGCCGAGATAATACGACCTCGTAGACGATCGGGGGCCAGTTCCATCAGGGTCGCACTGTTGCCAGCGCGGAACAACGTTTGCGATACACCGATCCAGATAATCAAAGGGAACGCCATCCACAAGTACGAAGCTCCTGCGAAACCGAGAAGGGCCAGGCCGTATGAAGTAGCTGAAAACAACATCAAACGACCCTTAAACGAAACGTTTCGCCTCGAAGCGATGTAGATACCGCCAGTCAGTCCCCCGACCGCCCCCACCGAAGTCAGCACACCCAGCAGACCAATCCCGTAGCCGTATTCCTCCTCCACTAACTGAGGAAGCAGCACCTGATGAGAGAAACCAATCGCAAGCGGGCCCAACCCGAGCAGCACGAGCGCAAGAATCACTCGATGCCTACCGATGTATACGAACCCCTCCACGAGCTGATTAAGAGGATTACCACGAGATCTTCCTGAGGAAATATCGGGAATGGCTATTTTCGATGTAGTGAACAGCACAACCGCAAAAGCACCAGCCGACCACACGTACGCCCACCCGACATCGGTGGCGGCGATCAATATCGCGATCAGTGCCGGTCCACCAAGGCGGGTGCTGTTGATGGCGATAGAGTTCAGCGACATCGCATTGATCATATCTTTCTTATCAACAAGATTCGGAATGATCGAAGTTCGAACGGGTTGGTTCATCGCCATACCCGCACCCAGTGCGAACGCAAGCACATAGACGTGCCAGAGTTCGATAACCCCAGCTAACAGCAGCGCAGCCATGATCACATGCATCAACATCGTCCATGCCTGAATAATCATCAGCAGCCTGCGACGGTTGAATCGATCAGCAGCCACACCACCGATCAAGCCGAGTATCAGCATTGGAATTGCACGAGCAACGAGTACCGACGCGACCGAGGTCGACGATCCGGTGAGATCCCACACCAGCCAACTACGGGCGACCATATCGGCGTGCATTGCAGTTGCAGATAGCAGTTGTCCGAACCACAGATAGCGAAAATTTCGATTGCTGAGCGAGCGAAAAGCGGCGGCGAGGGTGTCGGGCATCAACCGTGAGATAACTCCACGGTCACCAGAGGAGGGGGAGGATGGTTCTTCGGTTGCCTGTTCGTTTACCAATTCCGCAGCAGTATATGCCTGCACTTGCGGCTAAGTTGCTACCGGTCAATTTCGATTGGCGAGTGAATCAACTGCCAACTCTCAAGCTCGATCGACCGAACTCGGTCCAAGCTAACGCCAAGCGCCTTGGCAGTGTCGGACGGTGTTGCTGCGCCGCCGCTCAGTAGGCCCAATCGATGCTCCATCACGTCTTGATGATCGGTGGGCAACGTAGCAACGGCATCGATAGAAAATTGCCGGGCAACTTCTCCCGGTATCGATCGTGAATGGCCGTCGGCAGCGCGAAATAGCCGATCCATCATTTTAGTTCGACCCATTGCCATCAATCGCTTGAACGATATGTTTGATGCCCGCTCATTGGCGTAAGCCAGTTGCACAGCATCGTCGTGAGCCACACCTTCAAGACACAACCAGCCCTCACGTGACCCGCCCGTGCGTAATCCGTGAATCGCCAACCGCCAGGAATCTTCATGACTCGACACCAGCAAATCCCGCAGGAGTTGTATCGCCCGAATTGATCCGATCTTGCCCAACTCGCGAGCCGCAGTTACTCGTTCACCCGGATCTCGATGCGCAAGCGTTGCGTGAAGCTGCGAAATTCGTTCCTCACCCGAGCCGCTCAATTCATCGGCAACGCGACGAAGATGGGCGCCTTCGGTTTCGCTCTCAATCTTGCTAAGGCGCGTGATCCCCGACGTTTCAGCAGTTGGAATGATCGACTCTTCTGACTCGTCAGAACGGTACGGCAGTTCAGGTTTTGATACTTGCTCTGGCATGGTGCGGCAAGAATTCTACCTATGTCGTTGCCAGGAAAACGGCTCCTGCGCAGCTTCCCCTAACCACTCCGAGAAACACGAAACAGCAGATGTGCGCTACCACCAAGACGATCAGGCGCAGACCTGCTGCTCGGTTCAGGACAATTGAGTATAGATTTGCTACATCAGCTACACCGGCTCCCGATTCACCTCTGGCCCGGCAATCAGACCAACTGGTAGGCGACACAACAATGGGTGAGATAGTCGATTTTTTCAACGAAACTACGCAAGCTGAATTCGAATCATTCTATGTTCTTCTTATAAATGATCAGCCCGCAATCCGAAATGCCGTCCGCTCGGTACTGAGCGAGATGGTGCCTGTGAAGTCGTTGGCGAAGCAATCGACGGCATGCATGCAATCGAGATGATGGCAAGATGAACCCAGACATCGTCGTGATGGACGTGCAGATGCCACAAATGAACGGCTTCGAGGCCTTTGGCACGATCCTCGTGCCGACTCACAGGCAGCGGTCGTTCTAACCTCGATGAAACAGGATGACGAGTACGCAACTCTTGCAGCAGAGGCAGGCTGCCGCGTTCTACCCGAAGCGCCACCTCGATGTCGAAGTAGTTCACTCGCTTATCTAGAAGCGTCACCAGCAGGTTCTGGCGACGTCGTTTTCGGATCGCTTCGCCTTTGAGCGAGTGCCGATCCGGCAACGACAAGCACGGCACCGACGTAGAGTTCGCCTCCGATCGGTTCGCCGAGTATCCACCAACTGAGCAGCACACCGAAAATTGGTTGACTCAGCGAGATGACCGTTACACGACTTGGCAAGTAACGTTTGAGCAGCCACGTCTGGCCGATGAAGCCTAATCCGGCAATCAGAACGCCAGTGTAGAACAGCGCGATTACGAGCTTTGTCGTAACCACGAACGCCTCGTCACCTTCGAAAATCAGGCTAGCGATAATGAACGTGACGATGCCGAAAATACTCTGCGCCATCAGTAGCTTGTGCTGCTCGATCCCCTGGCCAAGCTGCGACAGCAACACTTGCCTGCCACCTAATAGAATCGCCGATCCCAGAAGTAATAAGTCGCCAATCAGGAAATCCGAGCTGGAATCAGCGAATCCCTTGTAGAAAACAGCGACAACACCTCCATAAGCGATCATGGTTCCAAATGTCCGCGAACGTGACATTCGATCGCCCGGAACAACGAAATGTGCGAAAACGGCCGCCCAAAGCGGGAACGTAGTTGTCACAACCACAGCGTGCCCAGCGGTCGTGAAATCCTGACCGATATTCATAAACGCCAGTTGGACGGTGAAAAGCAAGCCGAGTAGCCCAAGCGGCACCCATTCATGTCGAAGCACTCGGAACGATTGTCGGGTTGCGATCGCGTAGATCAGTACAACGATCGCACCAAGAATGAACCGCAGATACCCGAGTCGCAGCGGACCTGCATCTTCCAGTCCTGCCTTGTTGGCAACGGGATTACCGGCCCACATCGTCGACAGCAGCAAAGCCAGCGCACCGGCTCTGAGCGAAAGAGGTCGCCGTCCGTTTGTCACAGAGGAGTCAGCGATTTTCGTTGAGCTTTCCGAAGAAGATGTTGCCATGAACGACTAGATGGAAACCATCGCTTGAGCCGCAAGGTCAACCACACCAGGCACGTCCTCACACCACCGGGTAACCACGATGAGGTCCTTCTCAGGATCAATCACGACGCAATTTCCACCGGCCCCAGAAGCCGAGAATGTAGCTTCCGATGCGTTCGCCCCGTATCGAAGGCCTCCGGTATTGAGCCACCACATGTAGCCATACTGAGGATTCAGTTCGCACGGGACCGTCATCATGTCGATCCACTTTTCAGAAACAATCTGATGATCACCCCAGCGACCACGGTTGAGATAGAGCATCCCAAAACGAGCGTGATCGAGAGTGTCGATCCAGAGTCCACCGCCCCAGTGAGCACCACCAGACACCGATTCGGTGACCACTCCATCTAGATTCACTGCAGAATGATCGTCGTACCCATGCCATTCCCACGTGCCCGACGAACCGATCGGATCCATCACCTCACGGGTTAGCACATCGGGAAGCGGTTCTCCCCAGACCGCCAGAAGCGCAAGTGCAGTTCGATTAACTCGAACATCATTGTACTCCCAGTGACCACCGGGAGCTTTGCGATCACGCCGAGCCGCTCTTCCGGGATCGCCCATGCTTTCTGGACCGAGATTCCGGTTCCAATCGACGATATCGGGCTTGGTGTAGAGCGTTCCCTCCCACTCGGAGGTCTGCTGGAGCAAATGCTCCCACGTCACACCACGGTTTTGATCAGTATCGAAACCATCAACTGGCTCACCAGTATTTCGCTGGATTATTGACTTGCTAGATTCGTAGTCGAGAACCGGATCAGATGTGCTTTTGATCATCCCTCGGTCATGCGCGAGTCCCGCAATAGTGGCAACGTAGCTTTTCGTTGCACTGAACGTGAGATCGACACGATGAATATCTCCCCACTCGGCAACGATGTAGCCGTCTTTGATCACAACGCCCGCAGGCCCGCCTCGGTCTTTGAAAGGGCCGAGTTTTGCAGCCCACTCGGGCGCGTCGTCCCCAACACGACCGTTCTCGATATCGATCGGCCAGTTGATCTCATTGTCCTTAGCAAACTGAACTGCGGAACCGAGAATCGACTGATCGACGCCGAGTGACGAAGCATCTCGACGCTCCCACTCGCCCTTTGGTGGGAGGTACAGCTTTTTAGTAGTACTCACGTTGGCCTTTGTTCCTGGTTAGTCTTCGAGCCGTTTCAGGTACTGGCCGATCCAGTCGAAATCGACGAAATCAACGTAAGCGTCCATCAAGGCTTTTGTGATCGGTCCAGCAGCTACGCCATCACCGATTTGGCGACCCTGGAACGATCGAACTCCACAGATGCAGAGCGAAGTCGATGTCAGGAAGATTTCGTCAGCAGTCATTGCATCGAAAAGATCGAGATCCTTCGTCACAACCGGAACGTCGATTCGCTCTGCCATCTCGATTGCAGTTTCACGTGAGATTCCGCCGAGAACGTATTGCTCCTGCGGGGTGTAGATCACACCATCTTTGATCGTGAAAATGTTCGATCCGATGCCTTCCGTGAGGAATCCTCGAGTATCGAGCAGGATCGCCCACGCCTCAGGATCCTGAGACTTGGCTTCCATATCGGCCATGATCAAATTGAGATAATTGTGCGACTTGGCACGAGGGCTAAGTGATTCGGGCGGAACTCGACGAACTGAAGGCACAAGAACGTCCATGCCATCTTTGTACAGCCGGGCACGTGGCTTGAGCGGCAGCGGTGCGCATTCTATGATCACGTTTGGACCACCTGCCGTCTCCCACATATCGCCGCCTACAAGATCGACACCACGCGAAACTCGCTGGCCGACCCAGTAATCTTCGTCTGGTCCCAGCAGGTCGAGGTTGGCCTCAAGCACCTCACCAGACCGGGCAACCATCTCTTCCTCACTCATGCCGGGGTCGATGTCGACATAACGTAGTGAGTTGTAGAAACGGCTGATGTGAGTTTCGATCTTGAAAATCTTGTGGCCAAACGTTCGAGTCATGTCGAACACGGCATCGCCGTACTTGAAGCCACGGTCCCTGAATGGCACCTTGACTTCGGATTCGGGCATTATCTCGCCGTTGAAATAGGCGACTCGTTCGCCAGTAGCTGCAGTAGTCATCGCTGGTTGTATCCAATCTTGTCGGTATCGATAGTGGAGTTCGACCCCTGGACGTTCACCGAATCGCTGGCTCTTTCGAAGCTCGCTCGGACGCCTCATACCCCTCTTGCTTATCCGTTGTTAGTGGGGCAACGCGATGCTACGCCTCACACACGTGTGCGTATAGTTCCCCACTGTATATATGTTTGTATGAGTGGATTAGGGTTCAGAATTATTCGTTAAGGAACTAATTCGAAGCCAATTGAAGCCGAATCCAACCTTCCGAAGGCAGTCACTCGCCCCAAGCCACTCCGAGACCGTCGTGCAACTCCCGTCACGCCTTGCCAATTACCGCGTAGCGCCCCCTGTACAAAATCAAACGCCCACCTGGTTCCACCGATTCATCCGAATCGCTCGTATCTGCCAGCACGCCAAACCGCTCCGCGGGGTTGATACCCGCTTCCTTCAACTCGTCTTCAGTTGCGAACAACTGGCTGGCGTCGGAAACCTGACCCACATCGGTATCGACCGTTTTGGGTGGATTCGATTCCTCAGGTTCTTCGGCGTGCTCCTCTACCGCAATATCAACTGGAGAAGTCTCAGTTGCATCTTCATTAGAATTGAGCAGTCTTTTTATGAATCGGCCTGATCACATGGATTCGATCTACAGGCCTGCAGGGAACTTCCCAAGGTCACTTCACGCTCGCAAATTCAGAAATTGCCAACGAATCGAGCATCATCGCATTCTTTATGCCTATTTCGGATTCTAATCGGTGAACTCGAGCGACCGGTACGACCATGCTTCCCGCACCGCATGGTCGAGTGCGCTTCGACCCGGTTGATCGACCGCCACCCGATTCGGCAACACACGATCTCCCAAACCGTCGGGTAGTTTGACGCGTTTCAGAAACTGACCCAGTACGACTCGGTCACCACCTAGCGAGAGAAACTCTAATTCACCAGGATAATCACGAAATCGAGCTCTGGCGGCTTCGCCTGCCTGATCGAACAGTTCTCGAATCCATTTTTCTCGACCTCGTCTGAACCGGTTCGACGATTGCCCACCCTTTCGGTGTTGTCCTTTGACGTAGCGACTCCCGGTTTTGGTCACCACCAGTTCACCATCTTCGGCGATCGCTACCGCCCAGCGCCCAAGCCTGAGGAGGATTATTCCAATCGTGTGGTCCGTGGATATGAACGATCTCAAATCGTCAAACGAACTGGATTCGAACGATTTTGTGATCGGGAACGGCGGAAGTAGCGCCAGCCGTGGTTGCTGGTCGACCGGTGGAACGACCGCGCTGATTAATACGATGCCGTTTTCGGAATCTTGCGCTGACCGAGGGAGTGATTCCCATTCTTCACCCAGCGAATAGCCAGCAGGAAGCATCTCGACAACAAACCCAGCGCCCGGCTCAATTTCAAAGTCGGTCAGCCGCTCCAGCAACGCAGAACGATGAATCAAATTTGGGCCGTTTACGGCAATTTCAGAAGGCAAGTCGTGGATTACCAGGACAAATCGCAGCCAGATCAGCTTATACGTGCCCCGTCGTAATGCGCCTAAAACCGACTTCATTCGATACACCAACCCCCGCCGATCGATCTTAGGCGAACTACATCCTCTCCATTCAGGGAGAGGATGTAGGTGAGGGGGAATGAAGGCGTAGGGAGGAGCTGCCGGCGATCACAACGAACTCACACCATACCACCGGATCCCTCGACGGCACTCGGGAAGTCCGATGTGCGGGGTGAAACCGCTGAGCCTTCCCAATAAGCCTTTCCAGAGCCTACTCAGTCCAGGCACGGCCTCGCATCGCAACAGTCACCGGATCGACACGGCCTCCGAGCCCATATCCATCCGTCAGCTCCAAATATCCATCTTTGATGGTCTCGAAAGGCTCCAGCACCTCGTGACGCCATTCTGCCTCGTAAACGGCATGTTCGAGTGGGATTTTGTTTCCAAACGCAGCCGTTGCGTGCGCCGAAGCCAGTAGTGAAAGCGGACCCGATGGGCAATGCATGGAAACCGAGCCCTCCCAGCGCGCCTCAAGCTCTCGACCTATCAGATACGCCTCGACCGGCCCTCCGCAGAACTTCACGTCAGGCATCACGACGTCCAAAACATCTTCTTCCATGAGCTTGGTGAAGAATGCGACACCGTAGCCCATCTCGGCCCCGGCCATCGTCATCTCGGCCTTGTCACGGATGATGCGAAGATCGTCGGCCATCGTAATCGGGTCAACCGGCTCTTCGAACCAGCCGACACCCTCTTTTCGCAGTTCGGGTTCGAGCGCCAGTGCAGATTCGAGATCGAAGCGCGAGTGGCAGTCAACCAGCAACGTACGATCTGGGCCAATAACGGCTTTGGCAGCTCGAATACGATCGAGGCCCATCTCGGCTTCACGTGGTAATCCGGAATTATTGAACGGTGCCATGCATTCGTCGAATGGAGCGCACTTGGCAGTCGTAAATCCGGCTTCCATCGCCCGCTCTGCCATCTCGGCGAATCCGTCAGGGGATCGGTCGTTCGAACCATCGAAATCCGGTTTGAGCGCCCTGTTGATATTCGAATAGAGCCGGACTTTTTGTTCTGCCTTGCCTTCGTGGCCGAACGAAACCCGCAAATAGTCGACTAAAGACAATTGTGCTCGCTGTGCCAGCGCATCAACTACTGCACAACGCAATCCACTCACAGCGGTCGCCAGCGGAACGTCTTCTTCCAGTTGTTCGGCGGTAAGGTTATTCAGCGTGATGACATCTGAATCACTCGTAAGTTTCTGACCGCGCAGTCGATCCGCCAATCTCGCAACAATCGGTGCGATCGATTGGTCGACTTGTGTATCGGTGATCTCGCCCTGTCCAACTATTCCATCGTCATCGCTAAACGAAAAATGCACCCACGTCGTATCAGGTCGCGCCACGACCGAATTGAAACTCAATCCGGTCGGCGTGAACCACTCACCTGATACTGGCAATTGTTTCTTCTCCGTGAAGTTGATCGACTACCTGTTCGGGTTTACCCGATACTGAGCGTACTTGTCGTCGTTGATGAACTCATCGATAACGATCTTCTCGCCACCGAGGTCGTTAGAAATATTCGCAGCAAGTACAGCAGCCAACGAGTTGATCGACGAGTTGAACGAATTCAAGCGATTCTCCGGCTTGCATTCAACAATCGAAGTCGCAAACGACTTGCCGATTGCCAGCGTGCTCTCGCCGCCCATCGCTGTATTGTGCGGACCTGCTGAAATGACCTTTCTGACCTGATCGATGGTCGGATTGTTCGCCGGTGGCCAGTCGCCATCAAATGTGTAATCAACAAAGTCGTCTTCCAGCTTGATCGTGCCGTGCGTGTGAATGATGCAGTCGAATCGACCACCGTAGTACGACCGTGCCGGTTTCGTGAAAATCAAGTTGGCGACGCCGCCCTTCTTCATCCCGTAGGTGACGGTGTAGGCAATCGGGTTGTCACCCTCGGTGTCGTGCAGCTCAGCAGGACGGTCAGTGTAGGTCGCCCGCACCCAGTCAACGTCATCGCCCGACCAGTAGCGCATGATGTCGGTCTGGTGGATTCCGGCTTCGACAATTGAAGTACCCGACCATGCCCGGTTAGCTGTCCAAACACGGTTGGCGGGGCCACCCTGCTCTTCAGTGTGGGTGTGTTTTACGCCGTGACCTTCGACTGCACCTTCGGCGATCATCGTCATGGCAGCAACCCACTTGTCGCTGAGGTAGTTGTGGATATCGGTGTAGCCGCGATCGTGTCGCATCTGAAACCCGACCGTGCTCGGCACACCAGCCTTGGTGATCGCAGCGTCCTGAGAAATGATGTCGTCGAGGAACAGCGATTGTGGTTTCTCGGCAAAGATGGCGATTTCGCGCTTTGCGGCTCGTTCAATCTCACCTTTGTGCTGGTTCGGTGGTATGACGAACCAGATGGCGTCGACGAGGCCTGACTCGATCATTCCGTCGGCACTGTCGAACATCTGAATACCTGCGGGTGAGTAGCCGTCGACATGGCTCGAAATCTTCGACTCTTTGAGGTTCTCAGGGTAGGGATCTGCTAGCGCAGTTATCTGGACGATCTCGTCCGACTGCATGTTTGTCAGCGCATTAACGTGCTGAAGTCCACGTTGGCCGACGCCGATCAATCCGACGCGCAGAGGTCCTGCCATGAGAGTTTGTTCCTTGTATCCAGTTAACGAATAGAGAGAAAACGCAGCAGGACTAGAAGAACCGACCGCATCTGCGAAAAATGCCCGCTGAGTTTATACCCGTGAAGGTGCGTTCGGGTGCTATCAACAACTCGACCACCCTATTGCTGTTTCTCCCATGCGGGTGTTCAATGCGCCAACCAGTATTCAACCGTAACGTCTGTAAGTGTCATCCTGACGCAACCGTCAGGTTGATCCCATGTACGGATGCACGGCCGGGTTGCCACCGCAGGTCAGGCGGCTGCGCCAGGATAGAAAATCATGAAAGTCACAGCAGTAACAACTCTCCCCGTCGCACGATTCAACTACGTGAAGGTTGAAACCGACGAAGGCATAACGGGTGTCGGTGAGCTCCATCCGGCATCGGGAACCGGCGGCACACCGTTCGTGCCGCGGGCAGCGGTCGAGTACTGCGCCGAATATCTCGTAGGCAAGGATCCCTTGCACACCGAGCGGCACTGGCAGCACATGTTCCGTCGCCAGCTATTCCGGGGCGGATCGGACATGATGGCGGCGATTGGTGCAATCGATATCGCTCTGTGGGATATCAAGGGCAAGTCACTCAACAAGCCCGTTTACGAACTACTGGGCGGGCCGACACGAGAGAAAGTTCGCCTCTACACCCACCTTGGCGGTAATACGCCCGAAACTCTTGCCGAAGAAGCGGCAGCGCGGGTCGAAGAAGGTTTCACGGCACTGCGCATCTACCCGTTCGGCAATTTCGGCAACTCCAATTTTGAGGAAGGGATAGGGCTCGAAACGATGAGCTTTACGGGCATGCAAAACAACGCAGTCGAGCGGGTGGCTGCAGTTCGGGAAGCTGCAGGACCAGATGTCGACCTGATGATCGACGTCGTAAATCGGTTGACACCAGCCGAAGCGATCGGACTGGGCAGGGCACTTGAGCCGTTCAATCTTTACTTTTACGAAGACCCGATCGAACCAGAAAATATGGACCAGTGGGGATGGGTCGCACAACAGCAGCCGATTCCGTTGGCGATGGGAGAGCGTCTCTACACTATCTACCAGTTCCGCGAACTCTTAAATCACCAAGGCGCAGCGTTCGTCCGTCCTGATCTATCGCTTGCCGGCGGCATAACCAACGTAAAGAAGATTGCTGCCATCGCCGAATCGACGTACGTTGGAGTCGTTCCGCATAACCCGCTTAGCTGCGTGCTGACTGCGGCCTGTGTTCAGATCGATGCCGCAACTCACAACATCCCCGTTCAGGAATACCCGTACGACGATGACTCAGGTATCAAGGCCGAACTCGTTCAAGAACCACTGAAACGAGTAGGCGGCTACATCGAGGTTCCTGCCAAACCCGGCATCGGAATCGAACTAAACGAAGAAGCCTTCAAGCACTACCCCCCCGTTCCCTACGACCGCCCCGCACTAATCAATCTCGATGGCAGCCTGCGAGAATATTGATCGCCAATCGTTTTCACGACGGACTCCTGTCATTCTCATAACCCTGACTCAATCGTCTCTGAATAGCCGTGTACTACTGAGCCATCCACCGAATTCATGCACCCCTCACGATGTCACGTATAAGCTGCGTTTCACGTAAGGATAGGTACGTTGGCATTTTCGACGTTGGTGGGTGTTCGATGTCACTCGATTAGAAAATTCTGCCAACGTTTATCACCGGGCTAGCGATTCTCGTCTTGATCTTGCTTTCTGTTTGCACGACTGAAGAAGATGCCGAAGCGACCGCAGGAACTGTCGTCACATTCCTGCACGAAGTGATCGAAACAACTGAACAGGGTGGCGTGACTCTGAGATATTGACGCCATTGAGAGCAGTTCGCATCAACTCAATTCAAACCGCTCGGAAAAGGATTTGCCTTTCGCTCTGCAGGCTCCAGCAAGAGAGGTTCGAACTTTCTAGTAACCATTATCGATTGCGCAACATACCGTTCAGAACGAATCTGAACGGGTCTATTGTGTACATGTGTTCAGGATGACAACGGGCGTTTGCTCCCTCACAATCACTGGCTAAATCGTTCATTCACGGAATTCTGTGTTTGATCCTGAATATGTATTCAGGATGACAATCAAAATGATCTAGCTCACAAATCCGAAAATATGCCAACTGAATCTACTTCCTACGATCTCGTTATTTCTGGCAGTCGAGTAATCGATCCCGCTAACTCAATCGACGCAAAGCTCGATGTCGCAGTCTCCAACGGGAAAATCTCAGCCGTTGTAGCAGGTATCGACACTTCAACTACGAAACGGGTTATCGATGCCAGCGGATTCGTCGTCACTCCCGGACTGATCGACCTCCATACCCACGCGGTTGACGGGATTCGCAAGCCTTCAAACGATGAGTTTATGGTGAGCCCAGACGTTGCCGGTGTGAGTGCTGGAGTAACGACCATTCTAGATGCGGGTTCGGTCGGGGCGCTAAACGCCGGTGCACTAATTAACTTCCTTGCACCTCACTCAACCACTCGGCTCATGGCATTGCTTAATATCGGCAAAATGGGGGTTGCCAATCTCCCAGAGGTCAAAACCACCGACGATATCGATCACGCCTCTTCGGTTCAGGCGATTCAGTCCGCACCCAATGTAATCAAGGGCGTGAAAGCTCGAATGGTCACTCCCGGAATTACCGCGCTGGGACTCGACATGCCAAGGGCAGCAAAAGCGATCGTCGACGAAGCCGGTGGATTCATGATGGTTCACGTCGGCGATATCGCCGGGCAGGATCCGGTTGCTGCCGATCTTACACCTACGCTTCTCATCGACATTCTGACCGCAGGCGACGTCGTTACCCACACACTTAGTGGAGCGGTCGGTGCGCTGCTAGCTAATGGATCGCTGATTTCGCAGGCACAGGATGCACGTGACGCCGGTGTCTACTTCGATATTGGAGTCGGTGGAGGCAATTTCTCGTTTGCTGCCGCACAAGCTGTTCTCGATCAGGGTTTCGTGCCCGACACGATCAGCTCCGACATCACCGCGATGAGTCGACACACGGGTCCGGTCTTTTCGCTGACAGAGTGCATGGGCAAGGTGATGAGCCTCGGCATTTCATTCGAAGATGCTGTGCGGATGACCACGTCAAGACCTGCCGAAATTCTCGGCATGTCAGATATAATTGGTTCGCTCAGCGTCGGGATTGCCGCCGATATTTCGATTCTCGATCTTGTTGAAGGTGACTTCCTCTTCCAAGAGGCATCAGGTGCGACTGCTACCGGTTCACAGGCGGTAAAGCCCGTGATGGCAGTTCGCAACGGCTTTCCACAACCACTCGATTACGGCCCCCGACCCTGGGGCTGGCTGCCGACTCAGGCTTCATAAACGAGGCAATTTCGTGACGATCTCACAAGAACAGTTCCGCGTGGGTCTGGAAAACCTTCCAAGATTCAAACTTTCGCACCTAAATACACCACTGGAACCGCTCGATCGACTTCGCCAGTCGCTGATCGATGAGGGTGTTCCGGTGCCGAACCGAATGCTTGTGAAACGCGACGATACAACGGGTTTGGCGTTTGGTGGCAACAAGGGTCGACACTTCGAGTTTGAGATCGCCCACGTACTTGAAGGTGGTTTTAACACCGTCATCAACATCAACCACTATCACTCGAATCAGGCACGCTTTATCGCTGCAGGCTGTGCCAAGGCCGGGCTGAAATACCACATCGTTTCAACCGATATGGTGAACGCCCCTATGACCGGTAATTTGCTTTTATGCAAACTCATGGGAGCCAACATTCATCGCACGCCAGCGGAATATGGCCGACAGGTAGCCGAAAAGATCTTCGCCGAAGAAGAAGAAGCTGGCCGAAAACCTTACATCCTGCCCAACGATCCATTCGCCGACGTAATGGGAATGATCGGATTTCTCGAAGCCGGGCTCGAACTCGAACAGCAGTTTGCCGATGCCGGCGTCGAAGGACCGGTACGGTTCTGGGGACTCAAAGGTCGATCGATTGCAGGGCTGCGCTTGTACGCCAAGAACCGCTATCTCAACTGGCAAACTACCGCCTGCCAGTACTCATCCGGCAAGGTCGAAGATTTTCAAAAAGCAACGGCAGATCGTGCTTCCCAGGTTGTCGAGATGTTCGATCTAGAACACTCGCTGGAATCAGACGATCTACAGATCCTCGAAGACTACCGAGGTCCCGCATACGGCGTCCTCGATGACCGGGTGATCGAAGCCATCCAAATGGTTGGTAAGGCAGAAGGGCTCATTCTCGATCCCAACTACACCGGCAAGGCGATGGCGGGACTTATCGGCGAACTACGCGCCGGTCGCATCGACCCTGAAGTAACGATCGTTTTCATCCACTCTGGCGGCCTCCCTCAACTTTTCGCCCACGCCGATAAATTTGTGGATTAGGATATCGCAGTTCGCGCGAAATCTTGATTGCCAAGGAAGTGTCGACCTCCCACACAGTGTCATTTTGAATTTCTTAAGTCGCATGATGCTTGTGTTCGTTGGTATTTGTCTGCATCTCTAAATCACAAACTAAAGACTGAAACTTGTTCGTTAGACACCACGTCTGACCACTCATGTTGATGTCAAATCTACTGCCAAATATGCAACCAGACGATTGTGACCATTTCACCTGAAGTCAATGTATTCTCTCAATCACAAACGATTCTTCGGTTTTAGTCGGATACGAGTAGGAAGATGTCCTTTGATAACTCGACCCAACATCAGGTAACCATGAACAATAAATTAGGACGATTGTTTCCGGCAGTCTCAGAGAGGTTTGGTCTCGAGACGATACCGATTTCACTCCCTGGCTGGCACAAGATGTCCGCCTGTATTGGTTTTGGTATAACGCTACAAATCGACCGTTAAAGTGTGCTCCGCCAGTGTTCAGGAACGATCGCTTTGACATCCGGACCGAAAAACTTTTCGGTGATCCACTTCTCTGCGAAAAGACCGTCTTTGAAGCTCGATCTTTCCGATTCGTGGACTGTTACGTCTCCGGCGATACCGTTCTCTAAACCAGCAAGCACTTCCGGGCTGTATATACCGTTTGAGTGATCTGCTCTCAACAGAGTTTCCGCTCTGACCGCTTGCGCATGCCAACGCAAGTTGTACATTGACAATATCGATATAACTTCATTTTTTCTGTCGGGGTACAGACGAAGGTAATCGCTGTACTCCGCAAGCGGATACGACGACGTTTTCAGAGCGTGCTCAACCGTGTCAAACAGGTAGGCCGGGGTCGATACGACATGTGTGATTTCACTTCTACGTGCCGCCACCATAACAGCGATGTCGTTACCCCATGTGACTATTCTTGTTGAATCGACTTCTGGGCGTGTCATCAGGTATTCCAAACCTCGAATTGCGTCGGCTATGATCCCTCGATACACATACGTATCGGCACTTTCCAAACCATCAGTGAGTTGTCCCGGATACATGGCCGTGTATGGCTTGTCTGAGCCTCTCATTCCGCGCCCAGCAATCGAGAATGTCACGTAACGACTGCGAATGCCGATCGCAGTGCCCTGCGGGATTACCTCATGAACGCTTCCGTTCTTCGGCACGTAGTAGATCGCCGGGAATGGTCCTTCGCCCCTTGGAATGCTCAGATATGCAAATAGTCGGTATGGTCCGATGCTGGTAATGCGCACCCCATAGAGATCGGCATCGTCGGTTGAACGCAATTGGACGTACTCAACTTCGGGAGCGATCGAAATACTGGCAAGATCGTTGTCGACATCATCCCAAAAGCTATCGAACTCAGCGGGTTTAATTACAGTCATATCTTTACTTCCCACCCTTCAGTTCGGCTTCAAAAAACTTATCGATAATCGCGCCGTGCACGTACTTACCAGCATCGTGACCGTGGCCGTCATATTTGTATAACTTCTTGTTGCTACTGGCGATCACGTCGAATACGGCATAGCCAGTTTCGGGCGGTACTACGTTGTCTTGGAGTCCGACGTTCAGGATGACAGCACATTCGATCTTGTCGGCAAAAGAAATACCGTCAAAATACGCAACGGTGTTCTCAATGTCCTCGCGACGCTCCGGGTATGTGTGCAGATAGTCGTTGATCTCATGGAACGGATATGCGTGAGTCAATTCAATTGCGTCCATGTATCCGCATAGATATGGTGCGCTTATCGACACAGCCTTAACCTCTTTGCGCATTGCCGAGATTGTGATCGCGAGTCCACCGCCTTGACTACCTCCGACTGCACCAATATTTGCCCCATCGACTTCTGGCCGTCCTAGCAAGAAATCAACGGCGCGCCATGCGTCAACGTAAAACCCACGGTAGGAGTACGAATTCTTATCTACGATTCCGTAGGTGAGCAGGCCGGGGTAGCCAGGATCGAACTGCGTTCGGCTTCTGACCTTGCCACGAGGGTTAACTGAAATGCACGCGTATCCTTTCGCAGCCCACTCTCTGGCGATCGGAGGATCACTTTGATAGCCGGGTAGCTGAATCATCGCCGGCAAATTTCCGGTTGCCCCTTTGGGTACCGAATACCAGGCCGAGATTCTTACGTGGTCTAGGCTGTTGTAATAAACCTGATAAACGTCGACTTCGTCGTTCGATCGCAGATCGTCTTTCTCCATAGTGGAATCAAGATCTATCGCGTTCACATCCCTAAGAACGCCGTCCCAGAATTCATCGAAATCGTCTGGTTTGACCACTTTGCAACGGTAGTTTCTATCGACTTTCATTCGTAATCCTTAATTTGGGTTTGTACAAATTGGCGGTGTTCGTTTGAGATCACATGGCTTTTTCAAACGGCACAAAGTTAGTGGTTAACCAAATGCTGATCGAAGTGCTTCGGCCACGATTTCTGCCTCATCGGGTTCGAGCGCAACGGGACTCACGTATAACTCATCCCCGTAGCTTCCAACACCGACTTGTATGGACGGGTTTCCGGATGCCAGGTTGTCTTGTATTTCCTTCGATGAGGGGCCGTCCCAGCCTTCATCGAAGTAGAAGACTGCAGTCGGTCCTTGGCGGTTTGGATCGTCATCCTCAATTACTGGCCGTAAGCCCTCGGTACCTTTACCTACGGCGGTGATGATCTCTGACCAACCTCTCCAAGTTGCCCATTCGGCTTCATGATCCGTCGATACAAATCGTTTCAACGCTACGAGAACAGCGGCGATTTCTTCTTTGGCTACTTTAGATCCACGGCCGACCGAAGCGTGTGGCGACATGTTTAGTCGAGCGGCCTCGACGAGATCGGCTCGGCCAGCAAGAATGCCTGTTGACTGAGGTCCACGTAAACCCTTGCCGCCTGAGAAAGTTACAAGATCGGCACCCTCGGCAATGTACTTCGTCAGGTTGTCGGCTGGTGGAAGCATCGCTGCAGCATCCACGATCACAGGAACGTCTTTTGCGTGGGCTATGGCGACGACTTCACGCAAACTCAGCGCACAGTCCATCCAGGGGCCGAAAACGTAAGTAACGGCAGCCGTTTTTTCGTCGATAGCAGCTTCTAATTGCTCGGCGAGTGTGTCTTCACCTTTGCCCCATTCTTTGAGCGTGGCTCCGGCAGTTCGGTAGCAAATTTCAAAACCGAAACGATGGTTTTCGAAAATCAGAATTTCATCTTTCATTCCGGCAGTGTTTGGCAATTGCAAGATGCGGTCGGGATCGGAACCGGCCATGCATGCAGCTGCTTGAACCAGCAGACCTGCCGAAGCCCCTGCAACCACAAGCCCAGCCTCGGCCCCGGTGTACTCGGCAATTAACGCTCCTGCTCGCCTGTTGAGCTCGTGAAAATCGATAAACGCGTTGGCAGCGTCAGTCATTGCGTCTTGAACTTCCTCGGGCATTCGGCTGCCGCCAAGAATCGTTACCCAACTTCTCCCGTTAATCACTTTTTTCAGACCGAGAGCATCGAAATGTTTCGATCCGGTCGAATTTGTTGATGTCATACGAAGTACTCCAAAGCTATTAGTACGCGTTTAGATATTTCTGGAAAATCGCGGGTGTA
>CAJXEJ010000006.1 GCA_913052475.1 uncultured Dehalococcoidia bacterium | reverse complement strand
AACCACAAAGTCAAGGTCATCGAATTAGATTCGGGCGAAGTTTACGAGCTCGAAATCTCTGGGATATAACTGCAGCCGGTCGTGTCAGTCTGAGCTACTCGGAGTCGTTCGAGTCACCGGAACGAGAAGCATCGACAGATTCTTGATCGTTAGCCGCCTGTTTCGCTGCCCGAGAGTCGGTGATCCTATCGATCCGCTCTCGGATAACCGCCAGTCCGACTCCAGCCGCAGTTCCCGCAACACCCATCATCGCCAACAAAGGCCCTGTAGTAGTTCTGCACATCTAACAACCGAGTCCGTTCTATCTCAATAAAAAAAGCGGTGATACAACTTGGAAATTGTACTGCCGCTAGATTACAAGCGATACCAATTCACCAGATATCTAGGTATTGATCGCCGACACAGGATTGCCGGTCGAAGTTGGTATCGGTTAGGAGATTCCTAAGTTACTACCTCGCCCGCGTACTTCTCCAGAACTTCGTCCGGGAAGTCGCCGTTGGAGTAAACCTTCGATACATCATCGAGTTCTTCGAGCGCATCGAGGAGGCGAAGAGTCTGCATCGCACCCTTGTCACCGAGTGGAACGAGTGTTGTCGGTACAAGCGCGACTTCACCACTCTCGACGATTATTCCGGTAAGTGCCTCAACGCCGGTCTTCACCTGCGCAAAGTTTTCGTATGGAGCTGTGACCTGAACAGTACTGCCATCGACATCAACGTCTTCCGCACCTGCATCGACGATCTCAAGAGCGATGTCATCAGGGTCGCCATCGTTGACTTCGACAGTGATGAGCCCCTTGTTCTCGAAGTTCCAGGACACTGCTCCGGCACCGGCAAGGTTGCCACCTGCTCGGGTTATCTGTGTTCGCACTTCGGCGGCAGTACGGTTCTTGTTATCGGTGAGGGCCTGAACAATGATTCCAGCACCGCCGGGGCCGTATGCCTCGTAGCTGATCTCTTCCAAAGCTGCTGAATCGCCACCACCGCCGGAACCTCGAGTGATAGCCCGGTCGATGTTGTCCTTCGGCATGTTCAATGACTTGGCATTGTCGACAGCCAGCCGCAGGCGAAAATTCATTTCCGGATTGGGATCGCCGTTGCGGGCAGCAACCATGATCTCCCGTGCAAGCTTCGTAAAGAGCTGGCCGCGTTTAGCGTCGGCAGCACCTTTTTTGTGCTTGATCGTGCTCCATTTAGAGTGACCTGACATTCAGACTCGTTCCTATTGGCCTATGCGAAAGAGCGTGATGACCATGATGATTCCTGTGAGGACCGGCCGATCTGAGTAAACTATTTTACCGAAGTAAGCTGTTCTAGAGTAATCCGTCGGGTGGATCGATCTTCATCGTGCCGGAGTCTTTATCGACTTCGACAATGACACCTTCGAGAACCGGAATGAGAATTTCAGCAGGCTCCTTTTCGCCGGGCTTTGATGTGGGAGTGACAATAAACACGTCATTGGATCCCGTTTCGAGGATCTCCGTGAGTCGTCCTAGTTCTTGCCCATCGACTGTCAGAACATCGATTCCGATTATTTCGTAGTGGTAGTAGACGCCGGGTGGATTTTCAGGGAGGGAGTCAGCGGATACTGAAAGCTCGGCGCCCCTGAGAACATCAGCCTTCTCGATCGAATCGATCGATGCAAATGTTAGCTTGGCAGAATCGCCTGATTTCCCGGTCTCGATGATTTCGTACTCTGTACCATTCGCGATAACGGTGTCACCCGGAGTAAACCGCATGGTGTTGCCCGAGTACACCTCGACGAGCAGGGCACCTTTAATTCCGGTGGGGCGTCGGACACGACCAACCGCAACAAGATGGTCATCCGATGTTTCGGATTGAATGTTTGAATCGGGCTCAGGCATTGAGAGATTCAAGATACTTCCGGCAAAACCGTGAGTGTTAGTCGATTTCGAGGCTGACACGGGTGTCGGACTTGACTGCCGCAACCCTGAGCAGCGCGCGCATTGACTGGGCAACACGGCCATCGCGACCGATTACTTTGCCCTTGTCTTGATCGTCGACGGAGAGGTGAAGTAAGATACGTTCGCCGTCATACTCTTCGGTCACAGAAACAGTGTCAGGGTTCGAGGTGAGTGAGCGAGCAATGTATTCGATCATCTCGCGCATCGAGTCGATCGGCGACATGTCATCGCCATCGAAATCATCGACTACTGCTTCATTGCCAGACTCAGCCACTGGTGGTTTCCTCTTCAGCATCTTCGGCCGGCGCGTCTTCTTTGGTTGCGTCATCGCCAGGAGCTTCTTCGGCGACCGGTGCCTCTTCGGCAGGTGTTTCAACAACTGCGGTAGCTGCTGCGGCTTCCTTCTTGGCAGGCTTCGCTGCAGCTTTGGGTTCTTCCTTTACAGGGGCAGGGGTTTCAACCTTGGGAAGAAAACCCTGAGATTGGAGAAGGCTAACGACCGACTCGGATGGCTGTGCGCCGTTCTTGATCCAGCTGTTCACCTTGTCGGCGTCGAGTTTTATTTTGGGCGGGTTTGGGAAGGGGTCGTAGGTTCCGATCTGTTCAATGAAAGCACCATCGCGGGCTGCACGCTGATCGGCAACAACTACTCGGTAAAACGGGTGCTTCTTGCCACCAACGCGTTTAAGACGGATTCGAACCATTCGTGAAATCACTCCATGCCGTAATTAGGGAGACGGCGGAAAAGGAAGAAGTCAAACTCACGCAATGCTCTAGAGTTTGACACAATCGAACTAAATTGTATTTGCGATCACGTTGCAGGTCAAAGGGATTCTAGTTCAATACTGACGCGCCTCACCTTTAGCTCTACTTCTTCTTCCGGAATCTCCGCTCAAACCTCACTATTTCTGGTGATGCGAAGCGTACAGATATGACGGTAGCTGGGGCTAACTGTGATGTACTCTGACCGCACCATAAAATGTTCAGGTTGACGAGGAGATTGCGCTGTGTGTCCTGGATGTTGAGGATGCAAGGGCGTTTTTCGGCATGATAGATCGAAATCGAGAAGACCTCGGAAAATCGCTGGATTTTGTGCCTGAGACAACCAAGCACAGAAGTTACAAAAAATGTGATTAGGCGCTGGCAGAAAGAATTAGGCGACGCCTAAAATTTCAAGTATGTCATCGAATATCACGAGTCGATAATTGGGTCGTGCGGTGCAATGCGACTCCAAGCGAAGTTGAATTTGGCTGAAATCGGCTATTGGATATCTGAAGACATGCAGACGCTCGATATCGTTACGAGAAGCTGCGCAGCATTGCTCGACCTACTATTCATTAACTACTCGGTAAATCGAGGCGAAATACCTATTGCCGCCCAAACACAATGATCAGGAGCGTACCCGAACGAGTGGGATTCAAATTCGAGAATGCCTTCGCACACCATGCTTGTTGGCGGTAAATTTTTCGGCAACGCAGTGTATTCAATTCTGACTCGAGAGTGGCCATCGTCGCAGAGTGTTTGAGCGTCCGATTGCTCGATTTGCAATAAAATCCACTACTTCTGGTGACACGCGTCGTACCCGGTGCACCGGTTCGGCAGTACCCTGAATCACATCGTTTGACGCACTTGAAGTTCAGATGTCTTCTAGCGCCCAATATCACTTCGATAGGAAATCTTGGCCAACTCCGAACAACACATCACTGTTCTGTTCTTCGCCGTATTGCGGCAGCGCGCAGGTACGCGCTCCGCTCAGATCGCAATAACGGAAGGTATGACGGTCGATGAAGTCATTGCCGAAGCTCGAAAAGCGACTCCTCGTGATCCGCAACCGGACTCCAGCGTGATGCTTGCCTTGAACGGTGAGTATGTGAAGGGGGATCAGACGGTAAGTGCAGGCGACGAAATCGCGCTGATCCCGCCGGTTAGTGGTGGGTCGGACGATATCAAGACCAATTCTGACTGGGTGTTCATCACTCCTGACGAACTCGACGAAGAACCGCTAACCGAGTTTGTAACTACCGGTGCAGATGGTGCAGTCGTAATCTTCCTGGGTGTCACTCGCGACCACAACGCAGGTCGGAAGGTTAAATACCTCGACTATGAGGCTTATCAGCCGATGGCCGAGAACAAGATCGCTGAAATTATCGAAGAGATGCGGGATAAGTGGGAACTGGGTCAGATCGCGATCGCTCATCGCACAGGACGAGTCGATATCGGCGAAACGAGCATGGTTGTAGCGGTTGGCTCGGCCCATCGACGACCGGCGTTTGAATCGGCGCTTTATTTTGTAGATCGTCTCAAGGAGATCGTTCCGATATGGAAAAAGGAACACTTAGAGGATGGGGAAGTGTGGATCGGCGAAACATCTGGTTCCGGACAGCCTGCTGAGTAGCGTGAATCTGAATGGTCTAGGCAGCCTTAATTGGCTGACATAAAGAGGGGACGTGACCGAAAAATCGAAATTGCACAACGATGCCACGCGAAATACTGATGGCTCGGTAATACATGCGGACAATATCCGCAAACTTTACGGCGACGTGGCAGCTGTCGATGGAATCACGTTCAAAGTTGAACCGGGTGAGACCTACGGATTGCTGGGCCCGAACGGTGCAGGCAAGACCACAATGATGCGAATGCTTGCCGGGCTTTCACCCGTCGATTCCGGAGAGATAATGGTCGCGGGCATCGATGTTGTGAAAAACAATCGCGCAGTCAGAGAAGTGATGGGTGTTGTAACTCAGCACGATGGTCTCGATGGTGGACTAACCGTATTTCAAAACCTCTTTCTCTTCGGCTTCCTCGCCGGACTTTCATGGAAAGACTCGAAGAATCGAGCACATGAAGTGCTCGAATTCTTTGGTTTGCGTGACCGTACGAAGGCGAACACGTACGAACTTTCCGGTGGAATGAAGCGTCGGTTGGCTATTGCTCGAGCAATGATGACCAGCTCAAACGTCATCGTCATGGACGAGCCGTCGACTGGTCTTGATCCGCAGAGTCGAAACCGGGTGTGGGAGGAGTTGGCGATACTTAAAGACGCTGGAGTCACCGTGCTTCTTTCAACCCACTACATGGAAGAGGCGACGACTCTGTGTGATCGACTATCGATCATGGATCACGGCAAGATCCTCGATGAGGGAACGCCAGACGAGATGATCGAACGGCACGCTCCCAAAGAAATAGCACAGCTCAGAGTTGCGCCAGCTTCGCTTCGAACGGTGCGTGACTACTTGAATGAGCGAGAGATTTCGTTTCGAGAAGTCGGCGCTCTCGTTAGTGTCAAAGGCGTAAATGGTGACCGACCCGATCTATCCGGACTCGAAGGAACCGAGGGCGTTCAAACCACATTCCGAGCCGGCAATCTTGAAGATGTATTTTTGGCGATCACAGGTCGAGAACTAAGAGACTAACGATGAACCTCGCAATTCCAAATTCAGGCATTCGTCGCCGCAGCGTTACCGGTCTCTGGCTGCGTCACGCAGTTTCGTTTGTACGCTATTGGAAATTCGTGATCACTTGGGTATTGATCGAACCGGTCATCATGCTAGTGGCGGTCGGATTTGGCGTTGGAAAACTTGTGGGGTCGGTTGAAGACGGAGTTTCATACGCTGAATTTGTAACGCCGGGACTGCTTGTCGGCAACGCGATGTTCCACGCTCTTTTCGAGACATCATGGAACGCTTACAACCGAATGGACAATGACATTTACGAAACGGCGCTAACCACCCCGATCACTATCACCGAGATCGCCATGGGAGATATTTTATGGGCGGTGACGAGATCGATAATGACGGTGGCTGGTACCGCGGTCGTTGCCGCACTTTTTGGTTGGTTAAATAATTGGGAAGCGATCGGAATAATTATTCCAGCGATCATGGTGGGTATAACTTTCGGCACATTGGGGTTCTTATTTTCGGCTACTGCACCACACATGACATTTTTGACTCTGGTGTTCACGCTTATTGCGACACCAATGTTCTTCTTCTCGGGTTCGTTCTTCCCTATCTCGATCCTTCCCAATTGGGTGGAGCCGATCGCCTGGGCAATGCCACTTACCGCCGCCGTTAACATCGGTCGAGGATTTGCGCTCGCAAGCCTTGATATGTCTCACTTGTGGTCCGCTTTGTATCTGATCGCGCTGACGGCCGTTCTGTGGCCTATTGCGACCTTCCTGTTGAGACGCAAGCTGATCAAGTAGTACAGTCAGTGATGAAGTAAAAGTTGTGAGATTAGTCAGAAGACTCACTCAGAACTCCTTTGCCGATGGTGGAGTGTGAAGTTATATTGAAATGATTCACATTGGCACATCTTCCGCGGAGGGTTCGCATAGTGGCCTAGTGCGCCCGCCTGCTAAGCGGGTTGGGGGTGTTGAGCTCCCTCGCGGGTTCGAATCCCGCACCCTCCGCCATTTTCTCTCGCTTGGTGACAGTTTCATCGGCTATCAGATGCTCAGAACTGTCATTACGAGCAGTCCGATGACGTGGCAATCACGCTCAGAGCGGCGCACGGGCTGGTTCTGAGTTGGACATTGATCCCGCTTTGTTTGGGATCATGAATCAAGTTCAGGATGGTGGTTGTCAGGATCGCCAATCCACCTCTACGTCCCGAAACGTATTCCCGGCTCGCAGATCGAGCGGAGCGTTTCGATCGCTGCCAACACTGCAAGGAAACTTGTCTTTGGATTCGTTTCGTGCGGCACATTCTCGAATCGGAACGAGAAATTACCTGCTTTGCTCACAGCTTTGATTTCATGTACGTTCCCCGGTGAATCGGGATCGGCGACAACTTTGATCCGAGTGGCATCCGGACCGATCCCTGCAAGGCTCACAGTCGCCGCGACATTGACGTTCGCCGGGAATAGCTTAACCGCCTCGGTTGCCGACCCTTCAAATATCACTGTCGGCTCGGTAATTTCACCGTCTTCCCAATCGGCGTATCCCGGTCCACCGCTTAGAGCGACAGGCGGTTTGGTCGTTACGATAGTCACTTCTTCGAGGAGCGATTTAGCTGCCCGCAAAGTATCGATACCGCCGACTGCACCTGATGGAACGTAAATCGAAGCGCCCGTCCGGGTCGCTATCGCAGAAACCGTTTCTAGAAATTCGGGATCAGCGAGCGCTCCTGAACTCATCACCATCATGGAAATACCGGCCGACAGGATGGCTTCAGCATGAGCGGCTACGGCTACCTGCGAAGCACATTCAACGACGAGATCGAGACCGGGCTGTGTGATGAGTTCACTGACCGAATCGAATTCTGCCGGGCTAGAAGCACCGTTTCCACCGAGTTCTTCAGCAAGTGTTGTTCGACCGGGCACGTACTCATCGAACAACGCGATGATTCTGGCCGATCCAGCTTTTCCGTCCGATACAGCTCGTGCCAGTTCTGAACCCATCGAGCCACACCCGATGAGTCCGACATTAACTTGCTCCGACACAGTAATAGATACTCCACTGATTGAATCCCATCTTCACGGAAAATGTGTTCGGAATTCGACGACCCACGCACAATTTCTCGGCGCATGATATCCGGTACGCTGGTATCGCTGCACAATCTTGATCGTATAAATCTGGTGTGCAGTCGAGAGTCGAGATATCCTTAGAGTCTCTCGGTTGGTTAAATCATTCACAAAGTCGAGTTAGGGCTGGTCGTTTCCGACCTCCAATCCGTATTCGAAGCTGTGACAGCGAATAGCTTTAAATTGCCCAGTTATCACGTTTGGACCGTTGGCTGCCAGATGAATACATCTGACTCTGAACGCTTGTCCACTGGATTCTCTCAAATGGGATTCGAATCGATCGACGACATGGCGATTGCCGACGTTGTCGTGTTGAACACCTGCGTGGTTCGCCAGTCTGCCGAAGATACCGCCACAGGTCTTATTGGCCGACTCGGTAAGAAGATGAAGGGCAACAGCGACCGCATGATCGCGGTGATGGGCTGCATGGTTGGCCCGCAGCAAACCGAATTAAAACGTCGATTTCCCTATGTCGATGTTTGGGCACGACCGCAAGAGTACGAACCGATTCTCAAAACTGCGGGACTACGGCACGGCCTTGATCTCGAAGGTTGCATAAATGGCGTAGTCCCGCAGTTTCCCAATGTCGCTTCGTTTATCCCGATCGTCCACGGATGCGACAAATTCTGCACGTTTTGCATCATCCCGTATCGCCGGGGACGAGAAAACAGCCGATCAACCATCGAGATAGTTCACGAAGCTGAAATGCTGGTTGCCCGCGGCGTGAAAGACATCACGCTACTCGGACAGAACGTCGACTCATACGGCCATGATCTGCAGCCCAGAGTTGATCTGGCAGACCTGCTAGAGGAAGTTCACGAGATCGATGGCCTCGAACGATTGCGCTTTTTGACCTCGCATCCAAACGACATGTCAGTTCGGATTCTCGAGGCAGTTCGTGATCTGCCCAAAGTCTGCGAAACGATCAATCTGCCGTTCCAAGCTGGTGACGACACTGTGCTAGCGAACATGCGACGTGGTTACACCAGTGGGCAATATCTCGACAAGATCGAGCTAACAAAGAAGACGATCCCGGATGTTCATCTGACTACTGATCTGATCGTTGGGTTCTCAGGGGAAACCGAAACTCAATTCGGGCACTCACTCGACATACTCCGTGCCGTCGAGTTCGAAAAAGTTCACACGTCTGAATATTCGTATCGGGAAGGAACGTTCGCTTCGCGCAAGATGAATGACGACATCGAACGTGCAGTCAAGAAGGCTCGCAAAACGACGGTAGAGGAGCTACAGAACGAAATTCAGGCGAAAAATAACGCAAAACTAGTCGGCCAAACATATACGGTACTTGTAGAAGGTCGTAAACGCGGTAGGCTGCACGGGCGCAATCGAGGCGATAAACTTATCTATTTAAGCGTGCCAGATGGACTGGGCGTGCCTAAGGCAGGCGAAACTGTCAGCGTGGAGATAACGGGTAGCTCACCCTGGTCGCTCGAATCCGAGTTGTCACAAGTTCAATCTCGGGTGAAAAAGGAAAAGGTACCGGTCGAATGACGCCACTGTTCACAAAGCAGATTACCGTTCCGATTTCGGAACTGGAACAGTCGGCCTTTTGCCAGACCGATGGCAATCTGCGTACAAAAACTCTTGAAGAGGAGTTTAAGGCTGGTGTGCGTTGGCAAAAAATACCAACCCGCTACTTGAAGTTGACTCCCGGTGAGATTGCCGAAGATATCGAATTCGCCCGAAACGAAATTGGCGAAAAAGCCATTCTTCTCGGGCACCACTACCAACGTAATGACGTTATTCAGTACGCCGACTTCACCGGCGATTCATACAAACTGTCGAAGATGGCAGCGGCAGCGAGAGACGCCAAGTGGATCATTTTCTGCGGTGTTCACTTTATGGCGGAAACTGCCGAGATTTTGACGTCAAGCGACCAAAACGTTCTTTTACCCAACATGACAGCTGGCTGTTCGATGGCGGATATGGCTACTGCTTCCGATGTAAACGATTGCTGGGATGATCTCGAATCTGTTCTCGGAACTACCGAAGATATCATTCCGATCACCTATATGAACTCTGCCGCTGCGATCAAGGCTCACTGCGGAAAAAATGGCGGACTGGTCTGCACCTCTTCGAATGCCGACAAAGCGTTCGACTGGGCGCTAGATCGCGGCGAGAAAATCCTATTCTTGCCCGACCAACATCTTGGTCGGAACACCGCCATTGCCAAGGGTATTTCAGAAGACCACATGGTGGTATGGAATCCATTCTTGCCGATGGGTGGTCTCTCTGAAGAAGAGATTAACCACGCGAAGGTTTTGCTCTGGCAGGGGCATTGCTCTGTTCATACCCGCTTCACTGTCGATCAAATCGAAGCAACACGTGAGCGCAACCCGGAAACGACGATCATTGTTCACCCCGAGTGCACGCGGGAAGTCGTTGCTGCCGCCGACATGTACGGATCGACTGAATTGATACTTCAGAAGATCGCCGCTGCACCCGCGGGAACGTCGTGGGGTGTTGGCACCGAGATCAGCATGGTCCGGAGGCTGGCAACTGAGAATCCCGACAAGGAAATCTTCTGCCTTGATTCTGTGGTTTGTCCGTGTGCCACGATGTATCGAATTCACCCGGCTTATGTGCTGTGGGTACTCGAAGGCATCATGGCTGGCCTGGCGATCAACCGTATTGAAGTCGAACCGGAAACTCAGCGAAACGCCCTGATTGCACTTGAGCGAATGCTCGAAGTCGCAGGCTAATCGCCCGACAATCTCACGCTCACGTTTAGCCTCCAAGAAACTGATGCTCCTAACTCCAAGAGAACTTGATGTCTTCATTGATTGTGCACTTGAAGAGGACTCGGTCGGATCTGATGTCACAACCTCGGCATTGATACCACCACACCTTGAGTCTCGTGCTTCTTTGGTTCCTCAAGAGGCCGGGATACTCGCTGGCCTTGATGTTGCTGCGAGGACGTTCCTAAGAGTGAATTCGGATCTCGTGTTCACATCGAAATTACTTGATGGCGATCGCGTTGAGGGTGGCGAGATAGTTGCCACAATTACTGGCTCAATGGCATCGATTTTGACAGCCGAACGAACCGCACTCAACTTCCTTCAGCGGATGTGCGGTATCGCCACGCTGACCGACCAGTATGTGCAAGCAGTTGACGGCACAGCAGTATCGATAACTGACACCCGGAAGACAGTTCCTGGTCTTCGCCTGCTCGATAAGTATGCAGTTTCGATCGGCGGTGGCAGGAATCATCGAATGACGCTCGCCGACGGTGTGCTGATCAAGGACAACCATCTCGCCGCGCTACAGGGTGAAGGCGTGGATCTTAGACAAGCGATAAAACGAGCTAGGGCAAGAGCACCACACACGGTGAAGATCGAAGTTGAAGTCGAATCGATCGAAGCCGCACTGGCAGCGGCATCGGCCGGTGCTGACATCGTAATGCTCGACAATATGTCACCTGACGAAATGCGGGTTGCAGTCGACCAGATTGCTACCGACTGCACGGTGGAGGCCTCAGGAGGCATCACACTAGCTAATGTCGCGGAAGTGGCGGCAAGTGGTGTGGATATTATTTCGATTGGTGCGCTCACACACTCGGTTCGTGCATTGGACATTTCACTCGATTACGAAACGAAGAACGCCTGATCATTACTTCCTAACGTCACGGTGGGCTGTGGATCTGACAATCATTTTCTATCGTAATAGGGCGCGTGGTGCGTTCAATTATTCCCAATCTTGAAACGAGTCAATTTGCTAATTAATCACCGGATGGCGAGGTCTATCTGTCCGAGGAGTTCAACTCCCCCAGGTTTGGGTGCTTGATGCGAGTGGGCCACCGACTCTGTAAGCGTTGGCAATGGGACCATTGCGAGCTGGTCGCCGCAGTAGAGCGAACTAACTTCGCCGGGGCGTGTTTCGATCTGCTGAATCGAGAATAATCGTCACCGGACCCGCGTTTTCGATCTCAACGGTCATCATGGCTCCGAACACCCCTGTTTCCACGCGGAGTCCACTATTGAGTCGGAACGAATCGACTAACTGCTTGAACATCGGCTCAGCTTGTTCCGGACGGGCAGCGTCGGTAAATCCGGGGCGTCGTCCTTTGCGGGTCGTTGAGTAGAGCGTGAACTGGCTTACCAGTAGGAGCCCGCCTGAAATATCAACTACCGATTCGTCGAACCCTGAATCACCAGTTGCGTCAGGGAAAATCCGCATATTGAGAGTCTTTTCGACAATGTACTTGAGATCGTCCTCGGTATCGTCGTAAGTGATGCCAACCAACAAACACAGCCCGCGATCTATTGCGCCAGTGACTTCGCCAGAAACGGTTACGGACGCTTTGTTGACCCGCTGGATAACGGCACGCATTTGGGCTCCTGAGAGCTAGTGAGTGTGGCTGCCGCCGCCGTGGGAATGAGAGCCTGAATCGCTGCTACCGCTGCTGCTGTCGGTCTTCTTCGACTCAGAAGACGATGACGAGCTCGACTGGTCAGAATCGGATGAATCAGCCTTGCTCGATGAACCGCCGTTTGAGGATTTCGTGCCGGGGCTTGATCCGGAGCCGTAGTCGGTCGTGTAGAAGCCTGAACCTTTATAGATAACCGTCGGGGCTGAAATCTGACGTTTCGACGTGCTGTTGCACGTCGGGCAGTTTGCCTCTGGTTCATCGCTGAACTTCTGGATTATCTCGAAAATATGACCAGTGTCGGCGCACTTGTAAACGTAGGTTGGCATCGTTGTTGAGGGTTAGCAGCTACACACAAACGCGAGTACCGGAAGCACTCGCGCCAGTTATCGTTTGAATTATTCTGGTTATTGATTTTATACGAGTGAAGTAAGGATATAGCGGGGAGTTAGCTCATCAGCGACATCTTTGAATTCGTCGGGGGATGAACGTCGATTGATCCCGGTAGTGACAACCACCGAATCGATATCGGCATTGTTGGCTCCAAGGATGTCGGTTTCCAGTTGATCACCGATCATCACGGCATTGTCCGTTCCCGCTCGTCTCACGGCTTCTAAAAATATCGGTGAATAAGGCTTGCCTAACTTCGATGCGACCAGTGCCAGGTGCGGTCCGTGAAGCCGTTCGAGTGCTTGTTCGAGCAGATTGATGAACGCCGCTGCACCAAACCCGAATACTCCCGGACCGTTCGGATATATGAAGTCAGGGTTTGGGAGCACGAGTTTGACTGGTTTGTCCTGATGGAATCTCCGACTCATCAGAGCTAGAACGTCTTCAAGCGTAGTCTTCCAGTCGTGGGGATCACTGTGATCGAGCACGATCACATCGGGTTCTTCATCGGCGCCAAGCTCGACCAACCGAGCACCGGCCGCGATGGTGTAGTCCTTCGCGGCCCGGGTTCCCAATACCAGTGTAGGTGCGCTATGAAGATTGTTTTCGGCGAAATATCCACAAATGAGAGAGCCTGAATTAACAATTCGCTCAACCGGAATATCGAATCCTTTCGAGGCGAATGTTTTGACTCGCGATTCGAGGGATACCGATGCATCATTCGTGACAACGAAATAGTTCACACCGTCGGCATTCATCCGGTTAACGAGTTCGACCGCTCCCGGAAGGGCGTCGACACCGTCGACTAGTACACCAAACGAATCAAAGAAGAGCGTGTCATATCTTTCGATCAGCGACGTGATGTCGGTTTGGACTGGAATCGTCAATGCTTTAGCCAAGCCCTCAGTCAGACGTCGCTAGGCTGAAGCCGTTTTTCCAGGCATTATCAGCGTCGGCAACTGGAATCGAGATCGAATCACCGAATCTTAATGAATCGCCCCCGACAGTACCGATCACACCCATCGGAACGTCACCTTCACCGGCGAGAAGTTCAAGCTTACTTAGATCTGCCGCGGCCACGCTAACGACGATTCTCGACTGCGACTCGCCGAACATTGCGGCATCCCAGCGATCGCCGGGCGTAGCGGTGATCGTGGCACCGATTCCGCCGATCACAGCACTCTCGGTGATAGCCACTGCTAGACCTCCATCAGAAACGTCGTGCCCGGACGCTACGATTCCAGAAGCCACCGCCATGCGGCACACGGTCTGAGTGCGAACTTCGAGATCGAGATCGAGTTTTGGTTGACCTTCGACCTTGCCGTGGATCAGATCGAGATATTCGCTGCCAGCGAATCCATCGATTTCATCCCATGGTGAATCGGTGCCGAGGAGAACGATTAAATCGCCATCGGATTTGAATCCCGCGGTGGAGTGTTTTTCGACATCTTCGAGCAGGCCAAGCGAGCCGATGATGGGAGTCGGGAAGATGTCGGTGCCTGCCGACTGGTTGTAGAGGCTGGCGTTCCCGCTGACGATCGGAATTCCGAACGCCTCGGCAGCACGTCCCATGCCCTCGATTGATTCTGTGAGTTGGAACTGCACATCGGGTGTCTCGGGATTTCCGAAATTGAGCCCGTCGGTAAGTGCTACAGGCTCTGCGCCCGTGACCGAAAGGTTTCGGCAGGCTTCGGCAACAGCAATCGCCGTGCCGATGTTTGGGTCGAGGTAGCAGATTCGTCCGTTGCAGTCGGTCGACACCGCGATACCTCGTTTCGATCCCTTCAGACGGAGCACAGCGGCATCACCGCCCGGTTCTACAACCGTATTGGTCTGAACGTGATAGTCGTATTGGCGATAGATCGGGAAGCGGGATGCAATGTTCGGAGCCGCCAACATTTTCAACAGAACGTCTGCGGGAGATTCCGAAGGTAATGGAGTAGCGGAAAGATCGGCTTCTTGCAGATCTTTCAACCAGCCTGGTTTTGTTCCCGTGAATTTGTATTCGGGTGCGTCAGTCAAGGTGATTACAGGAGTTGAACTTACCTGCTCGCCGTTGTCGTAAATGCGAACGTTTTCACCGATCTCAAACTCACCGATAACCGTGGCGTCGAGGTCCCATTTCTCGAAAAGCTCCAGTACCGGTCCCTCCTGTCCGGGAGTGATGGCAAGAAGCATTCGCTCCTGAGATTCTGAGAGCATGACCTCGTATGGCGTCATACCTTCCTCACGGCGTGGAACTTCGTCGATTAGGAGTTTAAGTCCCATGCCCGATCGTTCAGCCATTTCGATTGCTGCTGAAGTGATTCCGGCGGCTCCGCAATCTTGCAGACCTACCACACTAGGCAGATTGAGGGCTTCCAGACACGCTTCAATCAATACCTTCTCAAGGAACGGATTACCAACCTGCACGGCCGACCGCATTTCGGCCTGTTCTTCGAACGATCGAGATGCCAGCCCAGAAGCACCATGGATACCGTCACGACCCGTATCGGCACCGACGAGCATTAGCAAGTCGCCCGGTTCTTTCGCCGAGGCGCTCGCCATGTTTCCATCCTCAATTAACCCAACGCACATGGCGTTGACCAGCGGATTGCCCTTGTAAGTTTCGGAGAAAAATATCTCACCGCCTACATTAGGAATTCCGATGCAATTGCCGTACGAGGAAATGCCGCCAATAACGCCATTGAGCAGGTAGCGAGTATGCGCGTTGTCGGGTTGCCCGAATCGGAGAGAGTTGAGAAGGGCGATCGGTCGGGCACCCATTGCAAAGATGTCACGGATGATTCCGCCGACACCGGTTGCCGCACCCTCGAACGGTTCGACCGCGGAAGGGTGGTTGTGAGATTCGATCTTGAACGCAACCGCAAGCCCATCGCCAAGATCGATAACGCCAGCGTTCTCAGCACCGGGAGCTACCAGCAATCGATCTGATGATGAGGGCAGGGTACGGAGCAACGCTTTGGTGTGCTTGTATCCGCAGTGTTCCGACCACAACGCACCGAACAACCCGAGTTCGAGCGGTTCTGGTTCTCGACCTAGTCGGTCAATTATTGCTTCGTATTCAGAGCGACTGAGAGCGATTTCGTCGAGTATTTCCTGGCTTACCGTCATTTAGATTGTTCGTCCCGTTTTCTTTGTTGCTTTAGGAAAATTACGACTGTGTGATCACGTCAGTGTTGCGACGAGGTTCTCGATCATCGAGCTGAAAATAACGTTTCCGTCATCTCCACCAATCAGCTTTTCGCTCGCTTTTTCGGGATGAGGCATCATGCCCATCACGTTCCCACGTTCGTTGATGATCCCGGCGATGTTGTTGATCGAGCCATTGGGATTGATTTCAGGGGTTACGTTTCCGGCAGCATCGGCGTAACGGAGCACCACCTGCCAATTGCTTTCGAGTCGTTCGATCGTTGCATCGTCAGCTTGGTAGTTGCCTTCACCGTGCGACATTGGGATGTGGAGCGTCTGGCCTTTGGTGGCTGTTGAGGTGAACATAGTCAAGTCGTTTTCGACTCTGAGATCGGTCCAAATACACCTGAATTCGAGATGGTCGTTGCGCATAAGAACGCCGGGAAGGAGTCCAGACTCACATAAGACCTGAAATCCGTTGCAGATTCCCAGAACAGGTCCGCCCCGGTCGGCAAAGTTTCGAACCGCTTCCATAACGGGAGAGAAACGGGCGATTGCACCGCATCTCAGGAAATCACCGTAGGAAAATCCGCCTGGGAGCACTATTGCGTCGTACTGATCCAACGCTTCATCGCCGTGCCAGATGTACTCGGCATCTTGATCTAGCACACCGTTTACAGCATGGTGGGTGTCTTTCTCGCTCCACGTACCGGGGAACACAACAATCCCGAACTTCAATTTAGGTGCTCCCCAGAGAGACTAAAGCGAGCGACTATTGGCAGACCAATTGGCGCCGATCAACTCGCGCCAACTCACTATGCGAACAATGATTCTATTGTCACCTCTCCCGAACACAAAATCACCGGTCAAACAGTCCTTTTTATTAAGCGGATGTGAAATCTTTTGGGAGTGGACCGATAGGTCGGTAGTAAACGCAAAGATCAGACAAACAAAAACACCCCAGATAAACCGGAGTGCTATCGCATTCGAACCAAGTACCCGCAATCGGGTCTCCGCACTGATTACATGTTCTTCAGTGTCGCCTTAACGCTCTTGCGTCGCTTTGCAGCGGCAGTCTTCTTACGAGTGATGCTGGGCGGCTCGAAGTGCTGTCGTCGTCGAGCTTCGGAAATGATCGATTCCTGCTGTACCCGCTTGGTGAAGCGTCGGAGGAAGCCTTCGAAACTCTCGCCTTCGTTGATTCGTAATTCTACCAACGGTGTTCCTGATTCGTAGTTTGAGCCAGGTGATTGCCTGACCGGTCAAATACAACATCTGAAATGCAAATGCGCTACCTTCCAGTATAGGTAGTAGCCCGACACCAGGTCAATTAAAAGTTTGTTCTCGAATTGCTAGTCGGTAGAAGCTGGTGCAGCCGAACGCAAAACACTAAGAGCGTTTTCGATTCGTTCAATACAGCGGTCCTGACCGATGGCCGACATCGTGTCGAATAGCGGAGGAGCGAACGGCTTGCCGGTCGTGGCAACCCGAATCGGCGAGAATAACTGACCCGGTTTCATCTCGATTTGTTCCGCCAATGCACGATATTCAGTTTCTAGGTGCTCAGGTTCGAACGATGTTGCAGTCTTGCAGAGTTCAAGCGCTGTAGCGAGCGCACGCTCTGTCATCTCTATATCCATCTTTCGACCTAGGAGATCCTCAGCAGCAGGACTCACATTGTTAGCAAAAAAGAAATCGAGTGTTTCAGTACCTTCGGTGAGCAATTTCAGACGCTCATGCACCAGTGGGAGCAATCGTTTTAGATATTCGCGGTCGATTGGGCGGGTGACCGAATCGGGAAGTCCACCCTCGGATTCGGGTCGCTCCATGAACGGCAATAGATGTCCCATCAACGTGTCTTCGTCCATGTTTCGGATGTACACGCCGTTCATCCATTCGAGCTTTTCAGCATCGAACGTGGCGGGCGAATCATTGATTCGATCGATGCTGAAGCGCTTGACGATCTCTTCGCGTTTCATCACTTCGGTGTCGTCACCCGGCGACCAGCCGAGAAGGCAGATGAAGTTGAAAACGGCGTCGGACAGGAATCCCAGATCCCGGTATTCGAGAGCAGATGTGGCCCCGTGTCGCTTGCTAAGTTTGGCTTTATCTTTGCCCAAAATTAACGGTACGTGGACGTATTCAGGCGGCTCGATGCCGAGCGCTTGATGAATCAACAGGTGGCGAGGCGTGCTGGAAATCCATTCATCGCCGCGGATCACGTGAGTGATGCCCATCGCATGATCGTCGAGGATGTGAGCTAGGTGGTAAGTCGGCATTTTGTCCGACTTCAGAATTACGAAATCATCGAGTTCTTTCAATTCGAACGTGATCTTTCCGCGAATGGCATCAACGAACGAGACCGAGCCAAATTCGGGAACCTTCAGGCGAATCGTGATCGGCAGTCCGGCTTTGCAAGATTCTTCGATCTCCTCTGGACTACGATGTCGACCGCGACCGTCGTAGCGAGGTGGCTGCTTGGCAGCGCGTTGGCGTTCACGGAGAGCGTGAAGCTGCTCCGGCGTAGTGTCGTCGAAGTAGGCGTGTCCCGACTCCACAAGCCGATGGGCAGCTTCGATATAAATCTGCTTGCGCTCTGACTGCACGTACGGTTCGTGCGGACCGCCCTTGCCGGGTCCTTCGTCCCAGCCGAGTCCTAGCCAATCCAGCGATTCGAAGATCGCTTTTTCGGCATCGGCATCGTAGCGGCTGCGGTCGGTGTCTTCGATACGAATAACGAATTGGCCCTCGGTTTGCTGCGCGAGCACCCAGCAAAACAGGGCTGTACGGATGTTTCCGATGTGCGGGATGCCAGTCGGACTGGGAGCGTAGCGAACTCGAACGGGAGTGGTTGGGTTAGTCATTCAAAAAACTTTACAGCGAATCACAGAGACTAGCGAGAGATGAAATATTTATCGAAGCGGAAACGAGACTCTATTCGCGCAGCGTTTCAAGTGCCTGCTTGAGATCGTCGGGAAGTTCAGACGAAACGGATACAGGCTCGCCGGTCACGGGATGCTTGAATTCGAGTTTCGAGGCGTGAAGGAATTGGCGATTCAGGTTTGGCAAGTTCTTTCGCCGACCGTACATTTGATCACCGATAACCGGATGCCCGATAGCATCCATGTGAACTCGAATTTGGTGCATCCGGCCCGTCTCAAGCCGAATTTCAAGATATGCAAAATCGCCGAGATCGTAGTCGACTCGGTAATGTGTGCGGGAAGGTCGTCCTGAGCCGTTGATCGCCTGTCTGGTTCGATTGTGAGGACTGCGGCCGATCGGTGCATCGACCACACCCTGAGAGGATTTTGGAATTCCGTGCACCAGTGCTGTGTAAATACGAGTGATCTTCCGATCTCGAATCATCTCGGAAAGTTTTGTATACGCCGGCTGGCTGAGCGCGATAACCATCAAACCGCTTGTATCCCGATCAAGTCGGTGAACAATTCCGGGTCGATCTGACTCCCCGATTGCAACTATTCGCGGCCACCGATGAACGGCGGCATTGGCAAGGGTGTCGTCTGTGTGTCCCGCTCCCGGGTGAACGGTCATCCCAACCGGTTTGTTGATAACGGCGATATCGTCGTCTTCGTACATAACGACCAAAGGAATATCACTCGGGACGATCAATCCGGCGGAATCTGCTTTGGTCAGGTTCGCAATTTCGACAATTTGGCCTGCGTTAATTTTCGCTGATACGCGAGACACCGGCCTGCCATCGATTCGCACTTCGCCAGCTTTGATCACGCGTTGTACGTTCGAACGGGATTCTACCTGCCCCCATTTTTCGGTCAGGAACACGTCTAGGCGTAGACCCGACTGCTCGTTGGAGACTGTGAATTCCATCAGTGTCTATTCGGGGGAATCGAGAGATGTGCTGGCAACCGTAGGTCCGGCTGTCTCAGTCGTCACTTCATCAATGGGGTCATCTGATTTCGAACTTTCGTCGAGAAACCAGAAGTAGAAGATCATCAAGCCAATGCCGATGACGATCGATGAATCGGCGATGTTGAACACAGGCCACCAGCCAACATCGATGAAATCGATAACGTGACCCAATCGAATACGGTCGGCGATATTTCCGATCGCACCACCGAACTGGAGGCCAAACGCAATGCGCAGCACCCACGGTGGATCGTCTATCGAACGATAAATCCAGGTCAACACACCCACAGCACCGAACGATACCCACGTCAGAATGTCGCCCGCACCCTGAAACAGGGAGAATGCGGTACCTGTGTTCCATGTGTGCGTAAAACGGAACAGCCCCATCGCTGGCCATGATTCGCCAACCGCAAGGTTCTCGACAACTACCCACTTGGTGAGTTGGTCGAGAGACAGCGCAAGCACCATCATGATCCATGGAAGTGGATCGGCAATCTTTGATCGATTGCTCTCAGGCGTGCTGCCAGGTGATTCGTTGGATTGATCGGTAGTCAAGTTCGACGGTTCTCTGAGTTCCGGTTGAGTATCCGAGCGTATCTGCCCGGAAAATCCCATTCGAGTATACGTTCGGATCGTATGCGGGGAGTCATCTGAAGGATAGAATCTGCGGTCGGAATCTATTATCGAAATTCAACCTAGGCACAATTTCCCAACTGGAGAACTAACGGCATGATCCGAGTCGACCTGAGGAGTGATACCGTCACACATCCCAGCCCTGAAATGCGACGAGCGATGTACGAGGCTGAGCTCGGTGATGACGTCTATGGCGACGATCCTACAGTCAACGAGTTACAGCAGCGCGCAGCTGACATGCTTGGTAAAGAAGCCGGGTTATTCGTTTCATCCGGCACGCAGGGAAACCTTGTTTCGGTGCTTTCTCACGCACAGCGAGGCGATGAAGTGCTTGTCGGTGACCAGTGCCACATCATGAATGCTGAAGCCGGCGGCGCAATGGTGCTAGGTAGCGTGGTTTTATTTCCAATCAAGACGAACGCATTCGGATTTCTCGAACCAGACCTGATCAAGGCAGCTGTGAATCCTCGCGATTACCACAAGCCACCGACCCGCTTGCTTACTATCGAGAATACCCACAACGCGTCGAGCGGTAGAGCGCTGAACGCTGATCAGATGAAAACGATGGCCGATGCTGCCCACGAGATGGGATTGAACGTCCATCTCGACGGAGCACGAATTTTCAACGCAGCCATTGCGCTCAGAGTTCCTGCATCTGATCTGACCGAAAATGTTGATAGTGCCACCTTCTGTCTTTCGAAAGGTCTTTCCTGTCCGATCGGATCGATTGTTGTCGGTTCCAAAGATTTCATCGAAGAAGCAGATCGTTGGCGGAAGATGCTTGGCTCTGGAATGCGACAAGTTGGAGTTGTTGCAGCTGCCGGATTAGTGGCGCTCGATTCGATGATTGATCGTATGCAGGAAGATCACGATAGCGCACGTCACATCGCCTCGAGAATGGCGGAGATGAAAGGTATCACGGTCGATCCCGAACACATCCAGACCAACATCATCCGGTTTGGTGTGCCTGCCCACACAGGGAACCGAATAGCGGCTCGAATGAAAGAAGAAGGCGTCTACATCAACGGTGGTGATTCTGATCTGCGCATCGTGACTCACTATGGTGTTTCTTCTGAAGACTACGAATTTACTATCTCGGCTCTAGACCGGGTGATGAACGAGATCGCCTAGCGTTACGTATTGTCTGTGGGACGCGCACAGGATCGGATCGATGGCATACGCGCTCGGAATTGAGGGACTCACCAAGCAGTTTGGCGACAAAACGGTAGTCGGCGACGTTTCGTTTACAGTCTAGTAGGGCGATGTACTCGGATTCCTTGGACCAAACGGTTCTAACAAGACAACAACGATTACTCGATGGCTTAACCGCTTCCGAGGCAATGCCGCGCGTTGGTTATCTTCCCGAGGAGCGTGGTCTACTCCGGAAAGAGAAAGTCTCGAACGTTCTTCGGTATCTGGAGCGCTTTCGCGGTCTCGAAAAAGATGGAGCCTACGATCGAGATCTTGAACTTCTTCACTGGGTTGGCCTGTATGAGCATAGCGACAAGAAAGACGAAGGGCTTTCTAGGAGAATGATGCAGCTTGTTCGGTACGTTGTATCGCTGATTCACCACCCTGAACTGATCATCCTCGACAAACCGGTTTCGAGCCCGACCCTCTCAACGTGCAACTGATGAAGGAGATGCTCTCGGCTGAGCAGCAGCGCTGAGCCACGATCATATTCAGCACACACGCCATGTCAGATGTTGAAGAGATGTATGAACAGGTAGCCCTCAATGCTGATAGCCGCCTGTTGCTTTTCGGTGAGCTTGCCAAAATTCGCCGCTCTCGAGGATCAATGCCGTAGTCGTGGAAGCCGCAGAGAGGCGATCCGTTTCCCGCCGCAGAGAGGCACGCCGAGCGTGCAGGTCAAGTTGAATGTCGACTAGGTAGCGAACTTGATCCTGAAGCGATATTGGCTGCTTATGCACCCGCCGGGATCGTGCTTTCAAGATTTGAACAGGTGATGCCATCGTTGAACGACATCTTTATCGAGGAGGTGAGCAATATTCGGCAGAACTGATGATGCGAGCATCATCTTTGAAGAAGAGTTCAGTCGTCAAATGTGACGAACAAGTCGGTGGGTTTTTACAATCGGTGTTTTGGTCATCATGCTGCTCGTCACGTATGTCGTACCGCTGATAATCGATAGTTTTTCGATCGACGATTCGGCTCGGGCTGCTGGCGATTCGATCGGTTATGTCAATCAATCTGGCGTAACAGGTTCACTCACAGGAATACCGGGGCACATCCGAATGAGTTCTCTGTCGGTATAAAGGCACTTGCAGAAGAAGAGATCAAAACCTTTTTCGTAGTACCTGAAAACTACGTCGAAACCAGCGACGTCGATTGGTATCGCCAGAGATCAGGTTTGGCGGCAGAAGACAGTTCCGGCAACGCTTTTCTTATATGCCCCGGATGGCGGTTGCTGATAACGGATTGTCGGAGGTCGAAGTAGCACGGGTGCTGCAACCACCAGCTTACTCACTTTTCAAAGTCGACGAACTCGGTCGACCAGACAGCTCAGGCGAATCTAATCATCAGTGGGTTTTCCGTAGCGTTTACCCCACCAATTTATCAGTCGGTCGCGGATCGCCTGTTCGGTACCCAGATCACCTGGTTCGTAGAAGCGTTCGTTCTTGACTACTTCGGGCAGATTGTCCGACTGCGAAAAGTGTCCCGGCTTGTCATGCGGATATTCGTATCCTCCACCGTAGCCGAGATCTTTCATCAGGCGTGTCGGTGCGTTTCGTAGATGCTGAGGAACCGGCTCATCTCGGGAGTTACGTACGAATTCCAACGCCTTGTCTATCGCCTTGTAAGCCGAGTTCGATTTCGGCGCAGTTGCGAGGTAGATGGTGGCTTCGGCAAGCGGAATTCGACCTTCAGGCATGCCCACAAAACTCACTGCTTGCTGGGTAGCCATCGCTACGGCGAGACCGTTGGGGTTGGCAAGTCCGATATCTTCAGCAGCAGAAATGACAAGACGCCGTGCGATGAAAACGGGATCTTCTCCAGCGTCGATCATTCGAGCCAAGTAGTAGAGTGCGGCATCTGGATCGGAGGCACGAATCGTCTTGATGAACGCCGAAATCGTGTAGTAGTGCATATCGCCGAGTCGATCGTAGCGGGATTGCCGCTGTAGCGACTCCTCCATCGTTTCGACTTCGACTGAGATCTTTCCCGATTTATCCCTTTCGGTCGATTCGACCGCTAACTCAAGTGTGTTCAGGGCAGATCTGGCATCTCCGTTTGCGACTCGAAGCAGGAAGTTAATCGCATCATCTGAAAGCGACACACCATCACGTCCCAAACCGTGATCTTCGTCGTTGATCGCGCGGTTGATGATTTCGACGATATCTTCGTCTTGCAGAGGTTCGAGCGTGTACACACGAGTTCGAGAAAGTAGAGGAGATATCACCTCAAACGACGGATTTTCGGTCGTGGCACCGATGAGGGTTACTGTGCCGTCTTCGACGTAAGGTAGTAGTGCATCTTGCTGCGGCTTCGAGAATCGGTGGATTTCATCGATAAACAGGATCGTTCGCCGACCTGTCTGTCCGAGCCGGTCACCCGCCAGCGCCATCACTGCTCGAACGTCCTTTACACCCGACGTCACTGCGCTCAACTGTTCAAAATGCGAGTTGGTGGCACCTGCGACAAGTCGTGCCAGTGTGGTTTTTCCGCTTCCCGGTGGCCCCCACAAGATCATCGAAGGTAATCGATCTTCGTCAATCGCCCTTCGAAGTACTTTGCCGGGAGTCAGAATCTGCTTTTGACCAACAAATTCATCGAGATTTCGCGGTCGCATTCGGGTTGCCAACGGGGCAATGCGATCTTGAAGCTCTTGTTTTCGATGGTCAAACAGCGTCATTTTTAGTTTCTAGGAGACTTTTTGAATCGAGTCGTTTACATGGTAGACAGAATACGCCACGTGAGCGCATATCTAATACGGTTTGGCAAAACGCTGCTGGCTAATTGCGCGGAAGGGCTTTTGGTACGATCGAATTGTTGGAACGCCGGTTAAAAGCTTTGTGTCCACCGTAGTCCAATTCGGCGATAGTTACACCGTCACCGCCATCGCCGTAGGAGGCGGGGTAGTGGCGGGTGACCTGATCACTTTTGGAGAGAATTTCACGTGCCAGTTTCTTGAGCACGCCTGCGCCATGGCCATGATTGATCTTGGCAATGTGAAGTCGGGCGTTGTGACATCTCTGGAGATGAATTTTGATTGCCGTGTCGGCTTCATGCGCTCTCATTCCATGGAGATCGATTTCGATCTCCGGGGAGTCGATCCCATCCACAGAACTCGGAGCCCAATCCCGTTCCGAAGCAGGACGTGGACGTTTGCGACGTTTCGGACTCATTCACTTGACTGCCCGTGCGCAAACTTAATTGCCTCAACAACTGCGGAATCTTGTCCGGGTAACACCGTTCGCGGATCAAGCAACACACGTTCGTTCTCGATCCGCGCCACAACTGCGACCGGGCTTTGTCGAAGGCAGGCGGCAAAGTGATCGGCACTTACGGGTGGCTCGATAGCCAAGACGCTAGTCGGAAGGGTTTGGCCGGGGAGCGAGCCACCGCCGATCGCTGAACGGGCTCGTTCGACTCTACCCATACCGATCTCGGTGCGCCACTGTTCGGCTCGTGCAGCAATTTGAGATTCACTCATGGAAATCATGTTCCAGATCGGGATTTCCTCCTCGTGTGCCTGCTTCAGGTACGAAACCAGTGTTGCCGCGATCGCCGAGAGAGTCATTTTGTCGATGCGAACCGCTCGTGCGAGCGGATGCTTTGCAACGATGTCCACCCACTTCTGGTCACCGGCGATCAAACCTGCCTGAGGTCCACCAAGTAGTTTGTCACCAGAGAACAATGTCAACGCCGCACCCTCAGATACCGAATCTTGAACCTGAAGTTCCTGATTTAAACCGTACTTTCGAGTATCCACAAGGCAACCAGAACCCAGATCGTTAATTACCGGAATGTTGTGTTTTTTACCAACATCGGTGAGTTCAAAAAGTTCAGGCACATGCGTGAATCCTTCAATCACGAAATTGCTGGGATGGACTTTTAGGATCGCGGCTGTGTTTGGAGTGATCGCTGCTTCGTAATCTGTCGCATAAGTTCGATTAGTTGTTCCAACCTCGACCAGCATCGCTCCCGACTGGTGCATGACATCTGGAATCCTGAACCCACCACCGATTTCGATAGCTTCACCATGAGAAACAATCACTTCAGTTTTTTCGGGATTAGCACCGACAACAGCAGCGAGTGTGAGAAGCACGCCCGATGCATTGTTATTCACGGCTAGACCAGCATCGGCACCCGAGATTTGCGAGATTAGTTCTGAAATATGGGCGTTTCGAGAACCCCGTTTCCCGGATGCCATATCGAACTCAAGGCCGGAGTAGATCGAAGCAGAATCGGCGGCAGCCTTTGCAGCGCTCACGCTCAGTGGGGATCTACCCAGATTCGTGTGTAGTACCACGCCGGTGGCGTTTACAACGGCCTTTGGCCATACACCCCATGCGGTGTCAACTCTTTCTACGATTTCGGCGATCATCGTTTCAGCTGCGGGAGCATTTCCAGTGGCTTTAATTCTCGATCGGGCATTTCCCAGCACGTCTCGAGCGATCATGGTCACGGCGTCATGAGAGAAATCGCGAATTAGTGCTGCAACTTCATCTGATTGAAGAAGTGCATCAACCGATGGCAATGATCGGTATGCGGACTCGGTCAAAATATCTCTCCTGCTGTGCGTTCCGTTGGTTGGCACTCCCACAAAAGGCGGGTAGGGTGCCTGCCAGTTATCTGGCGAATTAGGGGTACTAATTACTTTTGGGCAACACCGGATGCAAAAGTTTACTACTGTCTAACTGCGATCTAGTTAGAAAAAATACAGCGATATGGAACTCGCGAGCGTAAGATTACTCGGTTCGCCATGTTTGTAACTGGCGTATCCGACGTAACTGGGAGCTCAAGTGTTAGTTATCGGCCTTACCGGCGGCATTGGTACCGGGAAAACCGAAGTTGCACATGTTCTTCGTGAACTAGGTGCGCTGGTGATAGAGGCGGACAAGGTTGCGCATTTGTCTTACGAACCAGGCACTGCGGCCCACAGCGCGGTGGCGCGACGGTTCGGGAACGGGGTTTTAGACGATTCCGGTGTTATCGACCGGGACCGCCTCGGGAAAGTAGTTTTTTCGGACTCTGGTCTACGCAGAGAGCTTGAGGCGATTGTTTGGCCAGCTGCAAGAAATTGGATTACGGCTCGCCTTTTAGAAGAGGAGAAACGCGGTTCGAACATCGTTGTGATCGAGGTCCCCAAACTTTTTGAATCGGGATGGGACGAGTTGGTCGACATCGTGTGGACTGTAGAAGCGCCTGAGGGCGAAATCAGTAGACGAGTTGGGCAACGATCGAGACTGAGCGAATCGGATACCAACGCAAGAATTGCAGCCCAATTCACACGACAGGAACGTGTCGCCAGAGCCGACTCGGTGATCGAAAACGACGCAACGTTCGAAGTACTGCGCACGCGAACATCGAAACTCTGGGAATCACTTTCATAGAAACCTATGAACATCCGAAATAGTTCACCGAAAATCGGTGAGGAAATGCCTTCAGGGCGCGAGTACTAATGGTCACTCAACAGAAATACAACGAACGGAACATCGAAGAGTATTACGTATCGGATGAGCCGTTTTACGTATCGACTTCTGACGAGATCGAAATTTTTGAATCGGCCTATCGCCAGCGAGTTCCTATTCTCCTAAAGGGACCGACAGGCACTGGTAAAACCCGATTTGTTGAGCACATGGCGTGGCGTTTGAGCGAAGGTGTTGCAACCCGTAACCCGGGTGGGGCCAAGAACGGCGCGAGCGACAAACTTCCGCTCATCACCGTGGCATGTCACGAAGATCTCACCGCCAGCGACCTCGTTGGGCGATATTTGCTTGATGCCGAGGGGACTCGATGGATCGATGGTCCACTGACTCGTGCGGTCAAATTTGGCGGTATCTGCTACCTCGACGAAATTGTTGAGGCACGTAAAGACACCACGGTCATCATTCACCCGCTCACCGACCACCGTCGCTCACTGACCATCGATAAGCTCGGTTCGACTATAGATGCAGCCGATGGCTTCCTGCTGGTTGTTTCTTATAACCCTGGTTACCAGAACGCACTCAAGGATTTGAAGCACTCGACACGCCAGCGTTTCATTGCCCTGGAATTCGACTTCCCGGACGAGGAGCATGAGGCGCAGATCATTGCTCACGAATCTGGTTGTGATTCCGAAATCGCCGAAAGACTGGCTCGCCTTGGTCTGAAAATTCGGAACCTGCGTGAGCACGGCCTCGAAGAAGGTGCAAGCACCCGAATGCTCATTTACGCCGGCCGTCTCATTAAAGAAGGCGTATCGAACCGACGAGCCTGTCAGGTGTCTGTCACCTGGGGTATAACCGACGATCCACAGGTACAGCGCAGCATTGATGAGGTTGTAACTTCGATCTTCGCGTGAATACTTCTAAGCTTACGATCAACCGGCTCGAAACTACCCTGAGGTCTTACTCGGGAATGAACCATGAGGCACTGGGTACTAGTCCTCCCGCGGCCGTAAGCGTTTTGTTCAACATGATCAAAGACGAACCTTGTGTGCTGATGATCAAGCGTGCGGAAACTCTCAGGCACCACAGTGGTCAATGGGCGTTTCCGGGCGGGATGATCGAGGAATCGGACGATTCGGCGATGCATGCAGCTCTTCGAGAAACGAACGAAGAGCTTGGTATCGAATCGAGTGATATTGATATCTGGTGCCAGATGCCACCGATCGATACATCGACTGGGTTCGAAGTGTGGCCGTACGCTGGCCGGGTGACCGACGGTATCGAGCTCACCCTTGCTGAAGCTGAGGTGACAGAAATAGTGAATGTTCCTGTGCGGATATTCGTTGATGAAATGTATCGACGGTCAATAACTGTTGTACGGAGTGAGGGCACACGCAGATTAACTGGTTATGCCTATGAAGATCGCATCATCTGGGGCGCCTCGGCAACGATCATTTCAAACACTATTGACATTGTGATGAATGCATCATGAGACAGTCTAAAAAAGCCTAGGACAAGAGTTGACTAGTTCTGACGATCCGAAACAAAACGCCATCGAAACCACGAGAGTGGAACTCGAACAATTTCCGGCACCTGTTCTTGAGCGGTATGAAGTCGCTCTGGAGAAGTTAGCCGGTCGGCTAGCCGATGAGACGTGCCAGCAATGGGCGACTGAGGGACTGGAGATCGCTCGTAAGACCGTGAGGTCATGGGAAGCCGCGGCAGAGTTCTTCGATGCGTCGGTGGCCGTTCAGCGCCAACTTCCGTCCGGTCAGTTCCTCAAGTGGGCAAAGACTGGCACATCGCTCTGTGAAGACTCCCCTTCGTTGGCAGTTGCGTATTTCAAGTCGTCTCCAAAGGCGATGTTGCGACTTCGACCGCGTTACATCGACGACTGGGCGAATGTATGCCGTGCTCTCTATAGGGGCACATGGAAGTCTTCAGCTCTGGCGTGTCGATTGTTCGAGGCAACGCCTGATCTGCTTGAAGCTCTATCGTTCGAAGAGTTTTGCCACTTCGGTGAATTCCTCGAAATCCTGTCACGTCGGTCCTACGATCAGGCGGGCGACGCACTTGGTGCCGGTATCGATCTTTTCCCGAAAATCACCGACGATGTCGATCGATTTATCAACCTCGCCCAGATCGTTGCAGAAAAATCCTGGCGAGAAACCGCAGTACTTTTCGACTCAGCGACAGCATCTCTTGTTGAACTCGGATCGCCCCACCGCGCACCGCTAATCTCACTGGCGCGCCGCTTGGTGATAACCGGTGTTAGCGATGCTGCCGGCGTTCTTAAGGACGGTGCGTACACGGTAAATCGTGTTCCTGCGAACAAGCGGGACCGTCTTCTTGAAATGACTGACGGGATCGCAGTTGTTTCGGCTCCTGCGGCACCAGAATTTCTCAAGATAGTTCCCGAAATACTGGAACGAGTCACCTTCGACCAGATGAGACAGTGGCAGGCTGAAGGAATTCGCATGGCTCAAGAGAGCGATGAAGCAGCGATTGCGTACTTCAAACTGGAATCGCCTAGCTCGCAGGAGACGCTCGACTCGCTCTCTTCTTCGATCGAACTTTCAAGAGTTCGCGACATCATACAGATGTACTGTCTGGCGCTTACGGGACACACGATCGATGTTCAGGCAGCCCAGCAACTGGCCGAGAAAAATATCGGCTGGTTCCAGGGTGAACTGCCAACGACCGAAGGTACGACGATCTATATGCCATCGGTTATCAATCGATACACGACCAAGGACGAAAATTTTGGTTTCTTTAAAGTAATTTCGACCCATCAGATCGGACACATCGAGTTTGGCTCGTTCATGTTCGATTTCAATACGCCATCGCGCCTGTACGATGATCTTCGCCCGCGCTTGCCCGGTGCTGTCGAGCTTCAGGCTGCCAAAGGTGTCGACGAGGCTGCAAAGAAGAAGGCAGCGGAGAAACCCCAGGTTGTCATTTTCGGGCACGAAGACCCAGAATCCGCCGTTTCAACACCCTCCATCCCGGAAGCTGTTCCCGAACCAGGCACGCCTGAGTTCTTGACTGATATGAGCCGATTCTTCGACCTGTTCCAGGAACGCCGTCTGGCGTTGGATGCTTTCACCGTTCTCGAGAGTTCACGAATTGATGGCTACGTCGAAGAGCTCTACCCCGGCATCATGGGGATGTACAGGATCGTACGTACCGCAGCGCTCGAATCACGCCCCGATGTCATAAACCTTCCAGCGCGAGAAGCATTGGTTGAGTTCATGATCCGCGTCAGTCTCGGACAGGTCGACGAAATGTATGTGCCTTCTGAGCACAAGGTAGCAGCTCGAAAACTTCGCAAGCTGATCAGGCAGGTCACGACTATTGAGGCGCTTGTAGAAGACGCTGCCGAAGCTGCAATTCGTGCGTATTCCATCTTGGTAGATATCAAGAACGAAGACCTCGAAGACGATGACTACGAACAGCTCGAGCCTGAAGACGAAGAAGAGTCATCCGAATCTGACGACGAAGACGTTGTCGATCCTGAAGAGGTTGTTCAGCAATTCATGGGAATGTCCTCCTCTGTTGGCGACGGAGAGGGTGAAGAACAAGACGGCGAAGGCGACCAGGAGTTTGCAGACGAAGGAGAAGAGGACTACTCCTCTCCGCAGGAAGTCGACTACCGTGGTGAATTCAAGCCAGAGCTTTCCCAACTGCTTTCCCAGATGCAGATGATGGAACGCGGCGAGATGTCGGAGACCGGCGAGATGGAGCCGATAACTCAAGAACAACTCGAAGAAATGATGAAAAATGCTCCCGAAATGGAGATGGAGCAAACCGAAGGCGAGGAAGGTGGCGATCAACAGGTTTCCGAGATGATCGAGAACCTGATGAAAGAGCTGCAGAAACGCGATCCGGAAAACCAGCAGTTCCAGCCAGGTCCTTCGCAACACGTCGATGAAGACGGTGGTCCACTAACAGCAACCGAACCCGACACTTTCACCTATCCAGAGTGGGATTTCAGGGCGAACGAATATAAGCCGAACTGGTGCATGATCCACGAGAAGATCATGACCGACGGCGAACCGAATTTCTTCCGCGAAACTCTTGCTGATAATGCAGGACTCGTTGCTCAGATCAAACGCCAATTCGAGCTGGTCATCCCAGAGATGTACCGCAAGCAGAAGCGACTTGAAGATGGGGAAGAGCATGATTTAGACGCTGTGCTCGAAGCACTTATCGACCTAAAGGTCGGAGTATCGCCTGACGAAAAACTGTTCTGGCGCCGCAACAAGAACGAACGGTCAGTCGCCGTCGCGTTCCTACTCGACCTGTCGGCATCTACCGCAGAAGCGATTGATGAGGCTAAGAAGCCGTCTGACGATTGGGGAGCCCCCGACGATCCAGTGGAATACATGGTGTGGCTGCGCTCGCGCCGTTCGGAGGGGCTACGACGTACCTACAAACGAATCGTGGACGTTGAAAAGGAAGGGATCACCCTTCTGGTCAATTCACTCGAAACGCTTGGTGATATGTACGGAATCTATGGATTCTCGGGATACGGTCGCGAGAACGTCGAGTTCTACACAATCAAGGATCTCGACGAAAACTTTAGCGACATGGTTCCGCGTCGAATCGATCGTATCGCTCCACTCCATGCTACACGCATGGGACCCGCTATCCGGCACACGGCCACAAAACTCGCGGAAGCAGAGGCTCGCTCACGATTCCTGTTCTTGATCTCGGATGGACGACCGCAGGACCGCGGTTACTCACGTGAAGGTGTTGAGAAGGAATACGCAGTGCACGATACCCGCCAATCCCTGATCGAAGCGCGGAACCTGGGTATTACGCCGTTCTGTTTGACCGTCGACAAGGCAGGGCACGACTACATGAAGACGATGATGGACGATTTTAGCTATGAGGTGCTTCCTGACATCAGTCTGCTGCCGAAGCGTCTGCCCCAACTCTATCGCAACCTGACTACGTAAACCGCCCTCGTTAGCCTCTCCAAGGGTGTGGGGCGTTGTCAACGCACACTATAGATCGGTGTTGGCCTGATGGCTGGAGCCTTAGCCGTTGTCTATGAGCAAGTCGCCAAAGAACAGATCGAGGACTCGATCTGCCCATACTGCGTCGATCTTGATAACGTCTGAGGTCTCGTTCGCCACTGCGTAGCGTGTGGAGCCATCATCGGTAAGGTCACCGAGAGTCATCGTGAGCCGGGTAACTTCAGTTACATTCGTAGTGGGATTGCGATTTTCGACTCGAACCGCTATGTAGGGCGATTCAACAACCGTGCCATACGTTTCAAACTCATTGTCATCTTCGAGATTGAGGGCAACTGCGCCTCTAATCTCCGGATTACCAAAATGTTCGAGTTCAGCCTCGATAGCTGCGCCATCTGCAATTTGTGCACCGGTACACGGATCGGTTTCAAGCGGAAGATCGCATACGAACCACACTCCAGTATCACGTTCGTATCCGTAGGCACGGAGCACTTCGTTGTTGTCGAACAGAATGATCTCACGAGCCTGGCCGTTGAGACTGTAGTACCACTCAGGAACCGGGGGTTCGTTCACGAGCCGTTTAAAAACCCCACCCCAGGTAGCATCCACAAGAACTAATTGCGGGAAACCCTCGACACGTGCGTAATTGTTCACGCCATCCGGTGTCAAATCGCCAAGAACCAGCCGCACAACAGAGCCATCACGCAGTGTGACCGCGAATTGTGCGCTCGGAGTGTCGAGGCCATAAAGCGATGGATCGTCGATATTCTGAGATAGTACTCGCTGAGTGCGGGGACCGCCAAGAAGTTGAGTGATACCACCCCAGCGGAACAGATCGGCTGGAATGTTGTCCATGTCGTCGAAGTACCAGCGACGCACGTCTTCACGTAGCGACCAACTGGTTACTTTCTCCCCAGTGTCGATTTCGATATTGCGTAGATCGCTTGGTGCCAAAGTGTAGAAGAACGGAGGAGTGGGTTCTTCCACTTCCTCGGTCGGGTTCGTGATGAACCACGTCACACCGATGGCGACGTACGAAAGAACTGTAATAAGCACAAGAAGAAGACGCAGGTTCATTTATTAGCGCCTTCTCCACCAGGTCCAGAACCCAAAAATACTGATCAACGAAGGCATCAGAAGCCAGCCTGACCATCGAACGAAATCACGTTCGTTTTTCGTGAGGAATAGCTGGCGATTGGTGTCGGTCTTCGCTCGGATCGAAATGAGCTGGAAATCCTTTGCGAGGTAATTTATTGAGTTTACGAATAGATCGGAGTTGTTCGCCGAGCCGAAGTAGTTGTTGGAAGCAAAATCGGTGTCACCGATAACAATCATGTTCACAGTGGTCAACTCTTCACCATCGGAGTAGACACCGCCGGTAACTTCGCCAACTGCTTCGATCACAACTGCCAGTGGTAGAGGTCCACCAATTTCGCTGTTGACGTCGAATTCAAGAGTGTCAGGATCCGTCTCTGCCCAACTGTTGATTGTGGTGGACGCCAGGATGCGCTGCGAGACGAGGGGGGTGTTGTCGTTGACTAGCGGGAGTGATTGCGGGTCGACCGACCAGCCAAAATGAGTAGCACCCGGCATGTAGAGAACTTCAAATCCTTCAGTCACAGGGTGCGGAGGAAGCTGACTGTTGCTCTTCTTCACCTGAATGAATGTTGGGCTAGGTGCCACGAAGCTGGCAATATCGGTCGCTTCACCATCGCCAATGGCTACAGCGTAGCGGGATAGGAACTGCTTGAAGCTGTCGGGTGTTTCGTCAGGTTCGAACAAGAAGAGAATGCTTCCGCCGTATCGGGCGTAGTTGAGCAGAGCCTGCTGGTCGATAGGCAGCAATTCCTGTGTCGGACCGGCAAAGACGATGACAGCCGGAATATCAAGAGGATTACCAGCGGCCATCCGAGTACCGAGTTCCTGAAGCGTCTCGTTCAAGATGACGTAGTTTTCTCGACTAAGCGCGCTTCCAGCAAGCCCCACGCTCGTGATGGTTGAAATGTCGGTTACATCACGTTCTGAGTGACCGGTGATAAAAACAACTCTTTTCTGGGCAATTTGGTTGATAACGAGGAGTCCTGTGACCACCTGTTGTTCGGTAAATACGTTGGGTCCGTCATTCGGGTTGCCGCCGACAACGATCTCGGTTCGCCGACTTTCGACTCCCTCAATTGCGAGCGCAGGGAACTGGGTCACACCCAATCCTGTTGCTGCGTTTGGATTCAATTCAGGGTCGATACGATCGTAGGTGAGTTCGAAATCCCCTGAACGGCGACGGAATTCGCTGAGCATGTCTTCTGTATCCCGCCATGCAGCTGCATCAGCAGCGGTGTCGGTCGTGAAGAACGCCGTGATCTTGACAGGTTCCTTCAGGTTTTCGAGGGTGTTTACGACCTGCTCTTCAAGAAGGAACTGTTTGGTAGCTGTAGTGTCGACCCGCAACCATCCGGCCGGGTTCGATCGGTCAACGGCCCAGTGCAGGGCGAAGTTGACTGTCACGGCGATAGCCAGGAAAACGATAAATACAATTGCCGTGTTGAGACCGTAGCGACCCCGGCGACCAAAAACGGCCTGGCGAACAGTTGCGAGAGAGATGACGGCATCGACGATAAGTAATCCGAGGCCAATACCCGCAACGATGAACGCTGGTTCTTCAAGACCACGCAGGAAGATCCATATCAGGACTCCGAAAACGATGGCGCCACCACCCACAAGGGCGAGGGATTGCCTGATCGAATTCGTGTTGTTCTTCAGACTCTCGAAGAGTGGTGTCTTTTCCCGAACGGAGTCGGGTGACGGCCGACTGTCGGGACTATTTTGCTGCTCTGTGGACATCTACTGAATACTGGCCTAGCGCCATCGCCTTGCTTCCAACACAAGAACTGTGAGGAGCAAGAACACTGCTGTTATTGATGAGTAGTAGGCAATATCGGTCAGAGAGATAATGCCTCGTGCAAAGTCTGCGAAGTGACCGCCCTCGGCAACGCCGAAGCTGTCGAGATCAAATACTGAGAATGAAGCCCCGAGCTGGAACGCATTCAGAACCTCTGACGCCAAACCCGAGAGCCGTTCGCTCACAAAATCGATGATCGTAAGGGCTGTCAGGATCCCGGAGCCAACGACCAACCCAACGATCTGGTTACTGCTCAGCGATGAAGCGAAGAGCCCGACTGCGAGAGTCGCTGCTGCGTACAAGCTCAAGCCGAGTAACCCGCTCAGCAGCGGACCGATATCGGGATCACCGTAGACAAACAGAACGATAACGAAGTAGAGCGACAGGATAATCATGACTAGCGTTGTTGCGAACGCAGCGAGGAACTTGCCGAACACGATTTCGAATTCGCGTAGAGGCGAGGTCAGGAGCAACTCTAGTGTGCCAAGTTTCTGCTCTTCGGCGATGAGTCGCATCGTGAGTGCCGGTGACATGAAAATCATGAAGAACACTGCACCCGCCAGATAACCACGAATGCTTGCTTCAGCGAAGGCGTCGGAAACCGATGCTACGAAGAAAAAGCCTGTGATGGCCAGAAATGCTGCCGAGACCACATAAGCCATTGGCGAGGCGAAGTATGTGCGAATCTCTTTGATCGCTATGACGGATATGAAACGCAATTCCTACTCGCCTAAATTCTCTTCTGTTGTCAATTCGAGGAAGATTTCTTCGAGAGTCATTGGGAGCGGTGTCAAGTTTGACAATCCCCAACCGTTCTCGACGACTATTTTCGCAATTTGTTCCGATGCCTGCATGTTCGGTCGAGCGTCAACGATGAACGGCAAAAAATCTTCCCGCTCGGCATTTTGTACAACCGCTACACGCTGATCGGATCGGGCATCAACGACTGCAGATAAATCACGCATAGCATTGATAAACGCAGGTGCTTCGGCACCGCGAACGCTGATTTCGATGCGCTCTGCGTGCTGAAGTTTCTCTGAAAGATCGTTTGGCTTGTCGTCAGCGACGATTCGGCCGTCGTTGATTACAAGCACTCGTTTACATATAGCGCTGACTTCTGGAAGGATGTGTGAGCTGAGGAGCATAGTGTGCTCTTCACCGAGGTTGCTGATCAACTCTCGAGTTTCTACGACCTGAATCGGGTCGATACCGATTGTCGGCTCATCCATTACCAAGACGTCAGGCTCGTGAAGGATCGCCTGTGCAATGCCTGTTCGCTGTCGGTAACCCTTCGAGAGTCGACCGACTAGCGTGTTCCGGTACTCACCAAGCCTCACCATGTCGATGACTTTCGGCAAGCGCTCTTTCACCCACCACGAGTTCATTCCACGGATTTCACCCATGTAAGTCAGATAGTCCGTGACGGTCATGTCGAGGTACAACGGGACTGTTTCCGGGAGATATCCGATGTGGCGTCGAACGTCGAGCGAGTGGGATACGACATCGTAGCCGCCCACCGTTACGTCACCGTCGGTCGGTGGCGTGAAGCCCGTGACAACTCTCATGGTGGTCGTTTTTCCTGCGCCGTTGGGGCCGAGGAATCCGACTATTTCGCCTTTGAGCACTTCGAATGAGATGTCAATGACGGCCGGATAGGGGCCGTAACTTTTCGACATGTGCTCAATCTTGATCAAATACTCACTCCGGTTATCGTTTGAATAACGCCTATTTGCGCCACAACAGAACTATTCTGCCAAAATTAAATGCACCGTGGTGTACACGGCACATAGATAGGAAACATCTGCTTGCGTGGATTCCAAACCAAGATATTCTATCCAAGCTCAATCACAACGGCTACACGGTTTCGTTGTCCATTCCTGCTCAATAGCGAATACTTGAACTATGACATCGAGCGACGACCGAATTAACTACCTCGACTACGCAGCTACAACCCCGGTGCGATCCGAGGTTCTTGAACTTATGCTGCCGTATTTCACTGAGAAGTTTGGTAACCCTTCGAGCCTTTACTCTTTGGCCGGGGAAGCACGTTACGGTCTCGACGAGGCGCGGGAGAAAGTCGCAGCGGTGCTGGGAGCACGGTCGAGTGAGATCGTGTTTACTGGCGGTGGATCTGAATCAAACAATCTTGCAATCAAAGGTTCCGCAATGATGAAATCGTCGGCTGCCGGTCACATCACCACCACTGCCATTGAACATCACGCCGTTATTCACCCCGTGGAGCAGTTGGAAAAGCTGGGATATGAGGCGACCTACGTTGGAGTCGACAGCGCTGGGCGAATCGATCCAGACGAGTTTGCCGCCGCGATTCGCCCCGACACATTCCTTGCCAGCGTGATGCTTGTGAACAACGAGGTTGGCACGATCCAGGATGTGGCGACGATCGCTAGGCGTACTCGAGAAAAATCTCGACAGCAAGGCGGAGAAATACTTATTCACACCGATGCGGTGCAAGGCGCTGGGAAACTATCTCTGAACGTCGACGAACTCGGTGTCGATCTGCTAAGCCTGTCAGGTCACAAGATCTACGGTCCGAAAGGCACTGGCATTTTGTACGTACGCCGCGGCGTCGAGCTGGAACCGTTGATTGCCGGTGGAGGACAGGAACGGCAGCGAAGATCGGGTACGGAAAACGTTGCCAACATTGTCGGAATCGGTGAGGCACTGGCTCTGGCTGAGGCAGAACGTCTCTCTTCGATAGAGCGGATGCGGGATTTATCCGATCGACTAATTGCGGGTGTGGCTGAGCGAATTCGCGGTTCGTCGTTCAATGGCAGCCATACACATCGAGTACCGGAAATCTCAAACTTTTCTTTCCCCGGTGTCGAAGGTGAACCGATTCTTCTTGGACTGGACTTCCAAGGCATCGCAGCTTCAAGCGGTAGTGCTTGTAGTTCGGCATCTCTGGAGCCGTCGCACGTGTTGATGGCGATGGGCGTGGATCCTGGTCTGGCCGTCGGCAGCGTTCGAATATCGATGGGCCGGGATACAACCGAAACCGATATTGAAGACGTACTTCAAGCACTGACGGATGTAGTTCAGCAGCTCGAAACATTCCCCACAGCCGAGGATTGATGTACTTGACCATCGTTGATTTTCGATTGATTTGCCCCGAAAACGAAATTGAATTCGCCGAATCCGCGATCCTTGGCAATAATTAGTTCTTCGAAATGAAAATACTGTGCGGTAACTCTCGCACATCATGTACTCTCGCTTGTCGGTTCGGGGTAGTCCTGAACAGTGGAGCAATGGATGACTGAAGAGAATCGAACTGAAAACGACGCCGCTAACGAGTCTCAATCAACAGAGAACTCGCCTGTAGCCGATAGCGCTGATTCAACGCTAGTGGCGGGTGAAGAATCGGCTGTATTTGCATTTGGCGATGACGCTGCGAGCAAGTTCCCGAACCAGGTAAAAGCTGCTCTTGAGTACGCTGCTGCCAACAAATATGAGTACGGCCCGCGTCTGCGTGGCGCTGAATTGCAGTGGGAAGTGATTTCGGCCGAGCGAATGGCCAACGAGATCGTTCGCGTTCGTCTTGAATTCGCACCCGCAACCGGTTTCCGTGGCGATCCTGGTACTGAGTACATGGATATCGATGCTGGCGGTGCGGTTCTTGCACGTCGCCAGGTCGGCACGCCGAAGGAGAGCAGCCCGGGCGTGTTGATGGGCATCACGGCATTTTCTGTAGTTCTTTCAGTGGTTTTAATCAGCTTGATGACCGTTTTCAAGTCAGAAGGTGGCGATCCGCTATATGTCGCAGGTCGAACGCTGTGGATTCGAGCAGAAGAGCCGAAACAGCAACTGTTCATCACCTATCAGGGAGCCGATATTTCCGGCACCCTTTACAACTGGGCGATGAAGCCGGACGACGAAGCGAACAACGAACTTGTTTACGTCAAAGTCACATTGATCAACCAGACGTCCGGAACGGTGAATTTGGTGGTCGACGAAAAGGCCGCAACTCTGATGGACGGGAATCGAACGACTTACAAGCCGCTCAATACGATCACACGAGCCTACACGGCCGAACCGGCACCGAAGTTCAGTGTTCCGGAATTTGTCCCGCTGTGGGGTTCAGCGAAATTGAACGACGGCGAACAACTTACCGGCATGTTGGTATTCGAGTTGCCAAAAGACAGTTCATTTATCGAACTCCGTTGGATCGCCTCCGATTCGGCGACAATTAAGTACCAGTAGACGCGAATCAATGGACAATCTGCCCAGTTCCGGCCTGGTTCACGCTAGAATCGGGGCGCGATGGCAGCTACCCCCAAAATAACAGCGACTTCCACCGATGATGGCGCTAAGAACACGCCCGTAAAGTCGACGAAAGAAAAAAAAGCGGCAGGAAAAAAACTGTCGCCCGGGCGCCGTCAATTTCTTGAGTTCAAAGCTCAGTATCCCGATTCGCTGCTGCTGATCAGGATGGGTGACTTTTACGAGGCGTTCGACGACGACGCACACACGCTATCGAACGTGCTTGGTATCGCTCTTACGTCACGCGAATCGGGTGCCGGTGGCAAAGCACCTCTCGCCGGGATTCCCCATCATGCGCTCGATAATCATCTGGGGGCTCTCGTTTTAGCCGGCCTGAAAATCGCTATCGCTGAGCAAACGAGTGATCCAGCAAAAACGCGAGGATTGGTCGAGCGAGCTGTTGTACGTGTGGTCACTCCGGGAACCGTAATCGAGCCGGCGTTACTCGATCAGACAACGAATAACTACCTTGCTGCCGCAGTCAGTGATGGTGGGCGCGCAGGACTGGCTTATGTCGATATTTCAACCAGCGAATTTGTAACTGGAGAATTTCCTGCTTCCGAATTGCAGGACGAATTATTTCGCCTCTCTCCAGCAGAATTGATTGCCGATGCGGCATCTCTGGAGTTGGTCAACATCGAGCAAGATACGAAAATGACGGTTAGGCCTCTCGATGAAAAGTATCTTGATTCCGACTTGTCCAGTGGACGACTGATCGATCACTTCAAGGTCAAGACCCTCGAGGCGTTTGGGTGCGAGAACATGCCACTCGCGATCGTGGCTGCTTCGGCGGTCCTCGATTTCGTCGCCGACACCCAGTTTGGGGCAATCCCGCAACTCACTTCGCTGCGAACCGAATCGACCAATACGTACATGAAGCTGGATCAGAAGGCCCTGCGAGATCTCGAAGTGTTCGAATCGTCGATGGGAAATTCGACCGTTCCCACACTGTTTCGCACCTTGAATTTCACAAAAACTGCGATGGGTGTGAGAACCCTGCGGTCGTGGCTGAATCGTCCGCTGCTTGATCCCGACGACGTTCAGAGTCGGCAGGAGATAATCGCCGCGTTCTACGATGATCAGAGCGTTCGATCAAGTGTTCAGGGTCTTCTCGGTAGAGTGTCCGATCTCGAACGGCTGACGAACCGTGTGCGAACCAATACGGCCACGCCGCGTGACCTTGCCGCACTGCTAACGGGACTCGTTGTTGTTCCGGAATTGATCGGAGCACTCCCTGCTGACGTTGTCCCCGGTGGAGCAGTTGTCGGCAAGTTGCATTCCTCTTCAGAGGCGGTTGAGCTGCTGAAGGCATCGATTCCTGACGAACCGTCGATCACGGTCGGCGAAGGTGGAGCGATACGGGATGGATTTCACCAGGAGCTCGACGAAGTACGCTCGCTGTCGGGCGACGCACGCTCCAACATCGCAGCCCTTGAAGCGGACCACCGTGAGTCGACGGGTATTAAAAACCTGAAAATCGGCTATAACCGTGTATTTGGCTACTACCTCGAAGTGAGCAAGGCCAATGTTCATCTCGTTCCCGAAAGTTTCGAGCGTCGCCAAACTCTCGTGAATGGTGAGAGATTCATCACTCCGGAACTGAAAGAACTCGAATCGAAAATTCTCAACGCTCGAGACCGTATCAGCGAACTTGAACGTGAGATATTCCGACGAGTTTGCGGTGAACTGGCCGTTCACGGTGATCGAATCATGGAAACCGCAAAGGCGATGGGAGTCCTAGATGCTCTGGTTTCGATGTCTCAGGCGGCCGCTGAGAACGAATGGATTCGACCATTGATTGATAACGATACCGTTCTAGAGATCGAGGGCGGTCGGCACCCGGTGGTCGAATCATCGTTGGGCCCTGGCAGATTCGTGCCCAATGACATCGATCTCTCAAACGACGAACGCCAGGTGATGATCATTACCGGTCCGAATATGTCAGGTAAGTCGACGTACATCCGTCAGGCAGCAGTTCTAGTGCTCATGGCGCAGGTTGGTAGCTTCATACCAGCTACTAAGGCGAGAATCGGTGTTGTGGATCGCATATTCACACGTGCTGGCCTCTCCGACGATATCTCAGGTGGACAATCGACTTTCATGGTCGAAATGGTTGAGACCGCATCTATCTTGAATCAGGCGACCAGTCGATCGCTGGCGGTGCTCGATGAGATTGGGCGTGGTACTTCAACCTACGATGGATTGGCTATCGCTCGCTCTGTTGCGGAGCATATCCATAACTCACCAAAGCTGGGTTGTAAGACTTTGTTTGCGACTCACTATCACGAGATGACTCAACTGGCTGATCAGTTACCTCGCGCTCACAACCTGCGTGTGGCTGTTGCTGAGGAAGCTGGTGAGGTCATATTCCTTTATCAGATCGTGCCAGGTGGGGCGGATCGATCGTACGGAGTTCACGTTGCGCGACTGGCAGGTATGCCGGGAGCCGTTGTGAGCCGAGCGTGGGATCTACTTGATGAACTCGAAAACGGTGCGAAATCTTCACCAAAACCTGCCGGGTATCAACTCCAAATGCCGTTTGGTGTAGAACAAGTTGGTAGTGAATCACTCGACGAGCTAAAAAAACTTGATGTCGCCAACATGACACCGCTCGAAGCAATCAACGCACTCTTCAAGCTTCAGGAGCAGGTCAAGCGGACAGATGATTGAAATACAACAATGCAATTAGTAGCAGGCATCGTTAAATTTCGCTAGGTAACTTGATCCGCGGTGGTGTTGCACGCTGCTGGGATGGTGATATTCGAAGAGTCTGTACGAACCGCGAGGGAGAAAATCGAAGAGATTCTGATCGAGGATTCCATTCTCAGTTACGGGGGTGACTATTCAGAGAGCAAATGTGCGTGGGATGGGTGATTCAGGATATGAGATAAACACCTCCGGCGATTATGGCTACACCACCGCAATTTCAATCGGCATTGGTTGGAAAATACCTTTGGAGTGTCGCGCACAGTAATTCCCCTCTAGGTGCCGGGTAAAACTCGAACTAGTTGACTAAACTATCACTGTAAATAGTTGTAGGATGCCCCGAACTTCTTTGTGCGCATGTTTATCCAAGAAAACGTTTGGAGGTTGGAATGGAACTGGGCTTCTTTACAATGCCCCTGCATCCGCCCGGTGCAAATCATGCTGACACTCTCGAGGCTGATCTCAAGCAACTCATCTACCTCGACCAGCTCGGCTATTCCGAAGCGTGGATAGGGGAACATTACACAGCTGAGTGGGAAAACATTCCCGCACCGGATCTGCTGATCGCTCAGGCGCTTGGAGTCACTTCTCAGATTCGCCTAGGTACGGGCGTTACCTGCATGCCTAACCACGATCCGTTCTCGATTGCACATCGAATCGCGCAACTCGATCATATGTCACGTGGACGCTTTAACTGGGGCGTGGGTTCGGGAGGGTTTCCCGGTGATTTGCACGTAAATGGCTTCGATCCTCGAACGGGAGCCAATCGTGAAATGACCCGTCAGGCTGTCGAACTGGTTCTCCAGTTGTGGAAGGACCCAAAACCCGGCATCTACAAGAGTGAGTGGTGGGATTTTAATATTCCCGAACCGGAAGACGATATCGCTTTGAGAGTGCATATGAAGCCATATCAGAACCCACACCCACCAATCGGTGTTGCTGGCGTGTCTCCGAAGTCAGAGACGCTCACGATGGCAGGTGAGCGTGGATGGCTCCCGATGAGTATCAACTTCGTATCTGAACACATATTGCGCTCACACTGGACTGCGATTGAAGAAGGTGCCTCGAGGGCAGGTAAGAGCGCGGATCGTTCGAACTGGCGTATTGCGCGGGAAGTCGTGGTCGCTGATTCGAGTACAGAAGCCCGTAAGCAGGCTTTGAGCGGCACACTTGCTCGCGATATGGAGTGTTATTTCCTCAAATTGCTCCCACGATCAAAGATGATGGGTTTACTCAAGATTGATCCAAACATGCCTGACTCAGACGTAACGGTTGAATATCTGGTTGACAATATATTTATCGTTGGTTCACCCGAGGAAGTTACCGAAAAGTTATCGTCTCTCGATGAGTCAGTTGGTGGCTTCGGAACACTGATGGCAATGGGTCATGAGTGGGTACCAGAAGGCTTCTGGAAAACCTCCATGGGATTGTTGAAGGAAGAGGTTATGCCTAAGTTGAAGACTCTTGGGAGATAAACAATAATCCGGTAAAGCAATAACATATGACTATAGTCGAGTATGCACTGATATGCGCTCAGCGATTGCAGATGCGAGGCATACTTTGGCTTGGTGCAAATTGTCGATTGCCCCAAAGTGTGTAACTGGCACCTACGTCGTCGGTGTGTGAATACGCCACAATCGTGTCTACCGTCGTATCAAAATAGGAAACGAGTGGAATCTGGACTACTCGCAATACTCGGGTTGCACCGCTGTTTCTGGGGCTGTACATCGGAATGCTCATCGGTGGTTTCATCGCGATTATCGTCTACGCTGTGCGCATGTTTAGATTCAATCGCGTGTTGAAACCCTACGGCCCGTATTTAGTCTCTGGCGGGATCGTTTCGATGCTTTACTTCCGAACGATTATCGACTGGATAGAGGCGCAAATCTAGTTAGGAATTTTCTAGTTCATGGTGGTGATAGATGTGGTGCAGGTAGGCGTACTTGCCACCAATTGCTACGTAGTTTACGCGCAGGGTGAATTGGATTGCGTCATGATCGACCCTGGCGGAGAATCGGCTCGAATTATTGAGTATCTCGATGAGCGACAACTCTCACCTGGCACGATCATCTCGACCCACGCCCACGCCGATCACACAGGAGCCGTCACCCCACTCGTAAATCGCTTTGGCAGCAACTTCGTTATCGGTACCCCTGACGTCGAAGCAGCCTCCCAGCAACTCGACTGGCTAAAGAGCATGCTCGGAGACTTCCAAGAGCCTCCAGCGCCTGCTCAAACACTCGAGCATGGCGACTCAATCGCTGGGACCGGTTTTGAGATCGGCGTTCTGGCAACACCGGGCCATACACCAGGAAGTAGCTCTTTTTACGTCGACGGTCACGTATTTACCGGCGACACGCTATTTCGGGAGACTATCGGGAGATTCGATCTCGTAGATGGCGACGAGCATCAGGAGATAGCGAGCATCAGGAACGTACTATTCGCCCTCGAAGACGATACCATCGTTCTTCCCGGGCACGGTCCGTCCACGACGATCGGACACGAGAAGGTCGCCAATCGGTTCGTGAGATAGCCCCGACAAATCGAGTTATGAATGTAAAAACGCCCGAGTCATCACTGGGTCGGGCGTTTTTACATTCATAACTCGCAAGAGTTTCTCAACGGAACTCAGTTTAATTCTTATATGAACAAAGGCCCAAAGATCAGTGACACGATCGCCATCAACTTAAGAAGAATGTTGATGGCTGGTCCTGAGGTGTCCTTGAAAGGGTCACCAACAGTGTCACCTGTCACAGCAGCTGCATGGGTATCCGAACCCTTACCACCAAAGTTACCTAGCTCTACATACTTCTTTGCGTTGTCCCACGCGCCACCTGCATTTGCCATGAAGATGGCGAGTAGGAAGCCAGAGACGATCGAGCCGGCGAGCATACCGCCGAGTGCCGCAGCACCCATCAGCGCGCCAATTGCGATCGGAGCGATGATTGCGATGAGCCCAGGGACGACCATTGCCTTGAGGGAGCCTTCAGTGCTAATTGCAACCGCACGAGCTGCGTCAGGCTTCACACCCTCCGCACCCTCGCGCAAGCCGGGGATCTCTCGGAACTGACGTCGAACTTCTTCGATCATTGCGCCAGCTGCCGTTCCTACCGCCTGCATTGTGAGACCGGAGAAGAGGAACGGGAGTAGGCCACCGATGATCGTACCCATCAGAACTTTCGGGTTCAGCAGGTCGAGTTCGGTGATACCAGTCGCGAATGCGTAGGCCACCAGAAGTGCCAGGGCTGTGAGCACAGCCGATCCAATGGCAAAACCCTTACCGGTAGCCGCAGTGGTGTTTCCGAGGGCGTCCAGAGCGTCTGTGCGCTCCCGAACTTCAGGATCGAGATGAGCCTGCTCGGCGATACCGCCAGCGTTATCGGCAACAGGACCGTATGCGTCAGTTGCCAGGGTGATACCAAGAGTAGACAGCATCCCAACTGCAGCAAGACCGATTCCGTAGAGACCGGCAAGTTCGTTGGCCACAAAGATGCCGACTACGATTGCAATTGCCGGGATTACCGTGCTGTAGAGACCCACCGAGAGACCAGCGATGATCGTTGACGGGTGACCTGTTTCGGATTGCTGGGCAATCCATCGTACCGGGTTGAATTCCTTACCGAAAATCGTCAGACCTTCGTACGAAGTAAACCATTCAGTCGAAGTTCCAATCACCTGACCAACTACGATACCCGTAACGACGACCCAGAAGAGATCAAACTCAAGAGAGTCGTTCATGTTGATGTAGGCCGCGGTTCCGATGAGGGAAAGAATGCCTGCCCCGAAAATTCCGTATCGAAGCGTCCAGAGCAGCTTGCCCATGTCGGCGTTGTCGCCAGTGCGGACTAGGAACATTCCAAGAATCGAGGAAACGATTCCGACACCAGCAATTACGAGCGGCAGAATCGCCCTCGACGCATTTACATCGAACGGAATCGCAGTGACATTTGTAGTGGTGACCGTGAAAAAGGCTAGAGAGATGGTTGCGATGATCGAACCGACATACGACTCGAACAGGTCGGCACCCATGCCAGCTACGTCACCGACGTTATCGCCAACGTTGTCGGCGATAACTGCGGGGTTGCGAGGATCGTCTTCATCAAGACCGGCTTCGACTTTACCCACAAGGTCGGCTCCAACGTCAGCGGCCTTCGTGTAGATGCCGCCTCCGACTCGAGCGAACAGTGCGATCGACGATGCTCCGAATCCGAATCCGGCGATCACGTTGGGGTTTTCGAATACGAGCCAGAGCACCGATACACCGACGATGCCGATGCCGACAACCGTGAGGCCCATCACTGCACCGGTGCTGAACGCAACCTGAAGTGCCTTGTTGAGTCCGGTCTGAGCAGCGGTGGCAGTTCGTGTGTTACCCCGAACCGCGATGCTCATGCCGATAAATCCAGCGAGAGCAGAGCCGATCGCTCCAAAGAGATAGGCAATTGCAGTCCACGGACCCTGCGAGGTCATCGCTCCACCATCGCTCAGAGTTTCGATCTTAGCGTTATCGAGAATGTTGTAGTCGATAAACAATGCTAGGACCACAAAAATGATCACAACAAACACCGCTAGGATTGAATATTCCTTGCGCAGGAATGCCGATGAGCCTTCCTGAATGAGTTCACCAATAGCTCGAACTTCATCGTTGCCCTGAGATTGCTTCAGCACTCGCATAGCGAGTAAGGCGGCGGCGACTAGGCCGACACCTCCTGCCGCAATTGCAAGCAGAATCGATTCCATTTAGATATCTCCGCAAAAAAAACCTTCCGTACACACGCACTCAACGTTGTAAGTAGGAAGGTCTGCATTAAAAGTTGGAACATCAGACAGTCGTTCATTTCGAGTTTTGAACCCGTATCGACTCTACCCAACTTAAAGTTGACGAATGAAAGCTAGCATCGGCAAATATGCCAGTCAACGATTCGAGCCACGGATTAGATCGATTGAAACAATTCATCGGTTTTGGAAATCAGGGAGATTCTGAACGGTACGAACTAGCTATTTGGCTTTGTTGAACAATTCGGCGAGTTCCGTGGTGGCGATGCCTACGTCGCCTGCTTTTGTTATCGCAGATGCGACACAGATCGAGTCAACACCGGTCTGAACCACCGGCGTAATGTTTGCCGAATTTATCCCACCGATCGCAACTGTCGTGGAGGAACTGACCGACCGAACAGTACGCCACGTTTCTATTCCCGATTGACGCGTATCGCACTTAGAGTTGTTGGGAAAATTGTGTCGACCGCCAGATAATCCACGCCTGTACGATCCGATTCCCTGCTTAGTTGAGGAGGTTATGGAAGTGCCGATGATCTGCTTTTCATCGAGAATAAGTCGCTAATCTCCGACGGAAAGGTCTTTCTGCCCGACATAAAGATCATCTGTACTGATTATTCGAGAGATATCGGCGTGATCGTTCACGATGAACAGCTTGCCGGCATCGTGTGACCGTTTCTGAATCAGAGTAGCCGTTCAGTGATGAGTTTTTGACCGGAGAGTTTGTCCCGCAACTGCACCACCGAAGCTCCCGATTCATAGACAGACGTGGCGATATCGACGACGTCTCGGCCATTTGTGTGTTCGGGATCGGCCATTATGTAACTGCCAGCCAATTTGGCAGCAGTATCAGACCTCAAATGTTGCTTTCTCATACGGACTATGGGCAGAATAATCGTAATCCCAGTTCGCTCGACTGTACTGAGCTACCTGGTGGGAACCGGCAATGCTGAACGGTGGTTTGCCCCTTCCGGGGCTTCCGTCAAGACATTCCGATTCCTGTACCCTCGCAAACGCGATTCCGATCAGCTTCCCCCGTTCTTTCTGAGCTTACTTTTCGAAACAAAACAGGAGCACCGCCTGCATGACCGTCAAATGGCCTTCACAGGACGATCTATTGAATTGGATGAAGTCCGACCTCAATAACTGGGGACGCTGGGGTAAAAACGACCAGAAGGGAACGCTGAATCATCTTTCGGCCGAGAAAACGCTTCAGGCACTGAGTTTGGTGTCCGATGGCGTTACCGTCAGCTGCGCGCAGCCGGTCGAATTCACCGCGTCTGTCGATGTACCGCGCCCCCCTCAGCATTTCATGGTTTCTGCCGGAGATACTTACAGAAAAGGCGAAACAGGCGATCGACAGGTGGCGATGGACTATTTTGGAATGATCTTCCATGGGCACACCATCACTCATATCGACAGCCTTGCTCACTTCTTCTGGGACGGCCAGACGTACAACGGACGCCCATCGAGTGTCATCTCTACGTTCGAAGGAGCCACTGAATTCGACGTGATGGCTGCCTCTAGTGGAATCGTCACTAAAGGCGTTCTGATCGACGCTCCATTACTCAGAGACGAAGATCACATCGAACGGGGAGATGGTGTGGGAGTTGCCGATATCGAGGCTGCAGAAAGAGACCACGGGGTGAAGGTCGAACAAGGCGACGTACTTCTACTGCGAACAGGGCAAATGGGACGACGAGCTTTGGCCGGACCGGTAGATGTGGCCGTTGGAGGCTCGTCAGGACCCTCTCCGGAGATTCTGCCACTGATTCACGAAAGGGGAGTGGCAGTTATGGGTTCCGATACTGGCAATGACGTTGGTCCGAATCCGTACGAACGCTTCTCAAATCCTGTTCACCAGGTCGGGATCGTGGGCTTGGGACTATGGATCCTTGATAACGCGTGGCTTGACGATCTCGCCGAGGCATGCAAACAGCGAGGTAAGTGGGAGTTCATGATCTCGATACTCCCGTTGAAGCTGCCATCAGTGACAGGATCACCAGTGAATCCGATGGTGATATTCTAGAGGCGTTTCGTCAGTCGGATGTACCTAATACAACAGCCACAGGTTTGAAGCTGTGCCTGTGGATTGGTGAGGCCCCCAATTTTTTCAACGCCGAGATATGACCGGCTGTTCCGTAGCCTTTGTGAGCGGCAAAACCATAGCCGGGGTATTCCACATCGAACACGCTGACCATCAGCTTATCTCTGGTGACCTTGGCGATGATCGAAGCTGCTGCCGCGCTCTGGCTACGCGAGTCTGCCCTGATCATAGAGGTCTGCGGTATCGCAACAGCACCGAGCTCAACCGCGTCGATCAGTAGATGATCGGGCGGTGGCTCGAGCTCCGCGATCGCTCGTGACATCGCCTGACGGGTGGCGGGAACAATTCCCATCGAATCTATTTCGTCTGATGTGCAGGCTCCAACACCGTAACCGACGCACCAATCGATCAGCCACGCGAAAGCCTTCTCACGTTGTGCAGCAGAAAGCAACTTGCTGTCGTTGACCAGTTCTTTGTACTCAGTTGGGACAGGCCCCGGCAAAATTGCTGCTGCGGCGACTACCGGCCCTGCCAACGTACCTCGCCCTACCTCATCGACACCGGCAACGAGAAGATTTGATCCGTTGGCGATTTCAGTTTCAATCGAAAAATCGGGTAGAACTCTGGCGGTCTTCGGCAACAGGCGGAACCCATGTTCGCAGGAATATTGTTGGGAACCGTCAAAACGGAACGGCACCTCATGTCACTGATGCGACAGTATCCGAAGATTATCGTTACCGTGGGAAAGTCAGACCGTTATTGCAGGTATATCGACGGTTTTTGAATTTTCAGTTTCTGAATTGTTGGGGAGTGAAGTTTCGATCAACCCGCCACCTATCACCACATCGTCCTGATAAAACACGACTGCCTGCCCCGGAGTGATGGCGCGAACTGGCTGTTTGAACTCAATTTCCGCACCATTTAAGAGCGGGCGAACCAGCGCCGGAGTGTTGTTACCGTTGTAACGAATGCGGGCTTCGACAGAGATAATTCCAGTCGGGATTGATCGTGAAATCCAATTCACACCGGAAGCGTATAAACGGGTTTTCATAAGATTTTCAGCAGGACCTACAGTGACACTTCCGGAGTCTGCATTGATATCGGTCACGTAAAGCGGGCGCTGGGTGCTGTTCACGATCGGTATTCGCTTACGCTGGCCGATTGTGAATCCGTGAATACCGTCGTGCTCACCGAGGACAGTTCCGTCAGGATCAACAATATCGCCAGGTAGTTTGCGCTTCAGACGAGGTTCAATGAACTGGTTGTAGTCGCCATCGGGAATAAAACAGATGTCCTGAGAATCAGGCTTGTCAGCGATCGAAAGTCCAAGCTCTCTGGCTACTTCCCTGATCTTATTCTTAGAGTAATCACCGATTGGCAGCGACAGCTTCGACAATTGATCCTGCGTAAGTGTGTAGAGCACATACGATTGATCCTTCAGAGGATCGACGCTCGCCAGCAGACGGTATTCACCATCGTTTTCGAGAATACGTGCGTAGTGGCCGGTAGCGACAACATCGGCGTCCATAAGCTCGGCGCGGCGGATGAGGAATTCAAATTTGAGGCGATCGTTGCACGCTAGGCAAGGATGAGGTGTGCGACCTCGTTCGTACTCACTTACAAAATAGTCGACAACATGCTTCTGGAAGTCTTCTTCGAAATTGAGAAAGTAGTGTTTTGCACCGATTTTTCGACAAACAGCTCGTGCATCTTCAACGTCTTCGAGCGAACAGCACGACTTGTTCAACCGAGCCATCTGCTCGTTGGGCGCATTGAAAAGTCGCATGGTTACTCCAACGACTTCGTATCCATCACGAGCAAGCAGGGCAGCGGCAACCGATGAGTCGACCCCACCACTCATAGCCACTACAGCTCGTTTCTTTTTGTTTTTATCAACTTGTACCATTCATCCAGAGTAGCAAAAGAGTAGTAATGAACAACTGAACGAGGGTTGAACGAAATGTTCAGAATTGATCAACGAGAATCACTGTTACAGCGTCTATAATTTGTAGCAATGGCAGATACGACAGAAACAAAGACAATCGCCACCAACGAAGAGATCGCTCGCGCCGCGGTCGACGAGGCATCCGAAAAACTCGGATCCGATATCGTGCTACTCGACACTGACGGCGTCAGTAGCTTCGCCGACTACTTCGTGATCATCAGTGGGGAAACCGATCGCCACCTTGAATCGATGGCTGAAGACATCAGCCGTCGATCACGGAAGATGGGCGTGCACGTCACGCATCGTGAAGGATCAGGCAAAGGTGGCTGGGTTCTGATCGACTTTACTGGGGTTGTTGTCCATCTGTTCACGCGGGAACAGCGTGACCACTACGGGCTTGAACAACTCTGGGAGCGTGCCACCGAAGTCGTCCGAGTCCAGTAGCGAGCAACACCTGAGCCAGCGTCAAAACCACGTGGCGTTTAGTAATCGGTCGCTATTCCACGATCCAGGGCTGAGTAGCCCGCTCGTAGGAAGTCAATTCAGAATCAATGAAGAAGAGAGCGACTTCACGCGCTGCATCATCTTCGTTAGCCGATCCGTGAATCAAGTTCCGACCCATGTCGACTCCGAAGTCACCACGGATCGTTCCGGGTGCTGAATCTGCAGGATTGGTCGCACCCATGATCTTGCGCGTTGTCGATATAGCACTTGGGCCTTCAAGACAGATTGCCACAACCGGAGAAGAAGTGATGAATCCAACGAGACCGTCGTAGAAGGGCTTACCTTCGTGCTCGCCATAATGTGTGTTGGCAAGCTCGTTTGAAATCTGCATTAGCTTCATTCCAACGATTTGCAGTCCGGTGCGTTCCAGGCGCCCAATAATCTCACCGGCAAGTCCGCGTTGTACGCCGTCAGGCTTTACCAGTACGAGTGTTCGCTCCGTTGTCATTTCTTCTCCCTACAGGAATTACAGGAATAGTGTCTAATCATTGTGCCGCGAAAACATCCGAATTGGGCGGCAGTGTTTGGCACCATTCGCCAAGAATCAACTACTTCGCAGGTTTTGGCTTGCTGATCGACGGGGGTCGGGCATAGATTGGGCGCAACTCTTCGTAGGGAGTCGAAATGCCGGAGTTGAACTTCGCGATCGCGATGTCGATCAATATGTTCGGATTTCGGGTCGGAGGTTCGTGCTCCCCGAATCGTGACGGATCGACAAGATTCGCCATCAGATCGCATGCTTCACCACATAGAATTGCATCAGGCTCAAGTTGAGTAACCAGTTGGTCCGGTGCAAGCACACCAAATGTCGAGCCTGAATCACCGGTGTGACGAGTCCACGATAGCTCGTTTCGTCCCGCTGGAATCAGTGAATATACGGGCGATTCTGGACTAGCGGAAGACATGTGCAGATGTGCCTCGATTTCGTGAGTCGGTATGCCAAGAACGGGAAGTTGTTTGGATACCGCCAGCCCGAGTGTCGCGCTGATACCGACACGTACCGCGCTGAATCCACCGGGACCAAGGGCTACCGCAACGTGTGACAGATCCTGCGGTGAGAGCGATAGCTCACTGAGCGCGTCGATCGCAGCAGTCATCAGCTCTCGACCATGATTCTGGTTCGATCGCCAACTGCGAGTTGCCCGTTTGCCTTCGTTGTTGACTGCTCCCACTCCGGCAAAGCGGGTGGAGGTATCGATTACTACTAGATTCAATTCGTTGATTGCTCTGTGGCTGAGGGAATATTGAGACCGGCGGTTGCATCGAGTGCTTCGTATACAGCCGCGGATCGACCGAGGAGTCCGGCTGAACTTGGGCCAGTTGGTGTGAAGGAGATCAACCGTTGATCGTCGTGTTCACCATTGTCGAGTTTCAAGAATAGAACGTCCTCTGGAAGGGCGTTGGCTCCGATTTCTGGCCACTCAACTACAAGTGCGCCATCGTGCAATCGTTCATCTAGTGCAAGCTCTTCGACCTCATCTACCGAACCCAGTCGATACAGATCGCAGTGACTGAGCCGGATTCTCCCGGGGTATTCGTTGACGATCACGAAAGTTGGGCTGCGAGCTGGAATCGGGCTTTCGATAGCGTTTGCCATTCCATGTACGAGTCGTGTTTTACCCGCTCCGAGATCACCCGACAGAAGCACGGTATCTCCAGTACGCAGGGCAAGACCGATCGATTCACCGATTCTAACTGTTTCTGACTCAGAATCCGAAACCAGCAACAACGCTGGATTGGGACCGCCAGCTAAGAAGCTATCAGCCATTCAGATGATCCCAACCTTTGCGAATCGGTTCGTAAGTCTTGCCAGTAGAATCAACCACTCGTAAATCGCCACCCACTACGGTGTCATGGGTGACACGTCCAATTACGCTGATTTGGCTTTTTACATCATGCGGCAAATTGTCGACAACTGATTCAGGCGTAGTAAAAACCAGTTCGTAATCTTCGCCTCCGCTCAACGCCAGTTCAATGGCACTGGTACCTACCATGAATTTCAGCTCGGGTGCGATTGGAATGCACGCCATTTCGATCTTGATACCCACGCTGCTCATACTGGCGATTTTCTCAAGATCACCGACGAGACCATCACTCACGTCCATCGCACAGCGAACGCCTGACTCGACCAGTCGATTACCAAGCTCGATCCGTGGGGTAGGGCGGTAATGTCGATCGATAAGAATCTGACCGCTCGGATTGGATTCTCCGCTGAGCAAAACTTCGAGTCCACCGGCGGAACTACCAAGGGTTCCAGTGACACACACGAGATCGCCGAGTTTCGCTGTGCTCCGCTGAAGCCATATTCCATCGGTCACAGGATGACCCGTGAGGGCGAGGTTCACGAACATTGTTGGCGATGAAACGACATCGCCGCCAACCAACCGACCTCCGAACTTTTCGAACGCTTCGTTCATACCTGAGTAAAATTCGACGTACGTATCCTCTGAAGCACCCCGAGGGACGCCGAGGGTCACCAGAGCATGATCGGGAACACCGCCCATCGCAGCGATGTCGCTGAGGTTTGACACCGCACACTTCCAGCCTATGTCGTACCAGCGTTCGTTGGCCGAGCGAAAGTGGACTCCATCGACTATCGCATCGGTGGTCAGCAACATCTGGCCTGACGGTGTCGAGACGACCGCAGCATCGTCTCCGATACCGGTAAGCACCGATTCAGCCTGCTGCAATTCCGGTGCTGAACCGAATTCGGCGAGACGCGCTATTAACTTGAATTCGCCCAGACCGCTGCCGTCGCTATTTCCAGAAAAGTCGACCATCGAACCAATTATATTGCGAATCCGGGTATTACTCTGTCTGGAACGTGATAGATCCTGAGGTTAGAGCGGACCTCCGCCTATAATTCGACTCGAGTTGAGTTCAGACACGAAGCAACAAGGAGAAGAACATGCCAGTAGTAAACTTAGCCCTCTATGCCGGCCGAACAGACGAACAGAAAGCCGACCTTGCAAAGGCGATTACGAAAGCGATCTCGGAAACCGCTGGGATACCGGATTCTGCTACAACGATCATCTTTCAGGATGTCGAGAAAGCCAGTTGGTCAGTTGGTGGTGTTATGGCGTCGGAGAGCTAATCCTGACCTTGCATAACGGATATGTTCGCGAAATCTCGATAAACAGGATGAAAACGGTTTATCAACGGGATTTCGTTTGCTAAGTTGCGTCTGCGATTACTTATCGAACACGATAGTCAGGGACCGTGTTTGATGCGACGATAACTCCGCCGTTCCTTTTCAGGCCGACAACGGCGCCTCCGGGCTTACTGAGAATCCAGGGATCGTGGTTTGCCCTGGATCATTTTAAGTACGAATTAGAAATGGAACTTCAATATGTCTGATCCCGGCAATGTTGCATGGATGCTAACCGCATCGGCTCTGGTGCTATTAATGACCCCTGGCCTCGCTTTCTTCTACGGCGGTCTTGTTCGTGGTAAAAACGTTGTCTCGACGATGATGTACAGCTATGTCGCCATGGGTGTGGTGAGCGTTCTCTGGGTTCTCTGGGGATACAGTCTGGCGTTCGGAGCCGGCGGTGATTTTATCGGCAACTTCGATTTCATCGGATTCCGTGACGTCTCTTCTGAAGGCGTCGATGGTGGGATATCTCCAATCCTGTTTGCAATATTCCAGATGATGTTCGCGATCATCACTCCCGCGTTGATCACAGGTGCGTTCGCTGAACGTTTCAAGTTCACCACTTATATCGTTTTCCTGTTCGTTTGGGTCACAGTGGTCTATGTACCGATAACTCATTGGGTCTGGGCTGCAGATGGTTGGATTGCTGGAATCGGTGCTCTCGATTTCGCTGGTGGAATCGTGGTTCACGCTTCGGCCGGTATTGCGGCTATCGTGGCCGCCCGTATGATCGGATCGAGACGCCAGATCGAACGTGGTGTCGAACCACACAACGTTCCGTATGTGCTGCTTGGCACTGGCCTGTTGTGGTTCGGCTGGTTCGGCTTCAACGCCGGATCAGGTCTTCTTGCCGACAATGTGGCGGTAATGGCGTTCCTGGTGACCAACACATCCGCTGCGGTCGCTGGTTTGGTGTGGATGATTCTTGAATTTCAGTCAACAGGTCGAACAAGCGGTGTCGGTTTTGCCACAGGAGCCATCGCTGGTCTTGCATCGATCACACCGGCGGCAGGATTCGTCGGCCCAATGGGCGCATTCGCTATTGGAATTGTCGGCAGTGCTGCCGCTTACACTGCGGTTAAAATCATGGCCAGAACCGGTATCGACGATGCTCTTGAGGTTTTTGCTGTCCACGGTGTTGGCGGTATCTGGGGCTCGCTGGCAACGGGAATATTCGCCGTTCAGGCAGTCGACGACAACGGGGTGCTTCAAAACGTCGGACTCATTGATGGTGAAGTTGGACTTCTATGGGCAAACGCTCGAGCGGTCGCAGCAGTAGCGGTCTACTCCGGTGTTGCTACATTCATCATCTTGAAAATCCTAGATGTAATCCCCGGTCTAGGAATCAGGGTTGAGGCTAACGATGAAGATCTCGGTCTCGACATCACGCTGCACGGTGAGCGTGGCTATGTCGGCGACGGAGCAGACTAACCAAACAGAAACCAACGTCGCCCACCGCGGCAATTGCGGTGGACGGCTAACTAGGAATTAATTGCCGCACGCTAGTGGGCTATGAGTGAGGTGAACTGAATTGATCAAGATAGAAGCCATAGTTCGTCCCGACCGGATCAACGTCGTTATCGACGCGCTCGACGCAGTAGGCTGTCGCGGATTCACTGTCCACAACGTGAATGGACGGGGTCAGCAGCAGGGTGTCGAAGTGTTCACAGGGCGTGGAGCAAAGACCGCCACCCGAACATCACTGCCCAAAGCGATGATCACGATCGTGGTATTGGAACCGGACAAAGAGAAAATTATCGAAGCCATTCTGGATGCTGCAAAGAGCTCTGAAAAAGGCTCTATCGGTGACGGAAAGATTTTCGTGTCGCCCGTTACAGACGTTGTTAGGGTACGAACAGGCGAGCGCAACGAAGCCGCTCTGTGATTGTTGCGAGAGCAGTGAAACGGTAGTTGGGCTCAGTTATTGTGGTTGCACGTTAGTCGGTTGTGCGCGACCGAGTGTGTAGCAGCTAGCTGAAGGATTCTTTGCGGATTCAACTTGATCCTTCGGGTTGCGTGAGTTCGACTCATCTCCATACCCACACGAATTGCCGTTGACACTGCATTGAGCCTCAGATTGAATTGTTAAGTGATGACTTGGACGGGCTAGCTCAATTGGCAGAGCAAGTGACTCTTAATCACTAGGTTCGGGGTTCGAGTCCCCGGCCCGTCACCAAACTGGATACCTTCTGAACAAGACCTCGGATTATTCCGGGGTCTTTTCGCATGATGGTCACTAACTGCTCACAAGCGTCTTTAAAACGTACTGTTTCAACCACCCGCAACCCCGTGTGCTCTGACGATCACTGGGGCAGCCCGGGTGCATGGCTACTAGCGTAAGAGCCACGGCAGCACTGCAGTTCACATGTGGGGGCAGGTCACTGAGTTCTGGCAGATCCATGTTCGGCTTGTCCCGAGAGGTTATGGAATTAGTCGTCATGGTGAGGGTTTGTATTGGTGAGCAATTCCAGAGGTGAATTCGAGATTAAAGATATTTTTGGAGATAATATTTAGAGTCTGACCTGAAGAGAACTCGCTCGCATGGCTGATTATCTAATTCGTGGTGTGGTGCATCTCGCTGCTCAGCAAGGACCTAATTGGGCGTAAAGGAAAATTGGTGGCGGTTCAATTATCACGCCATTCGTTTGGGATTCATTCCTGTAACTAAACGTGTTCTGCTGCTGAGTAGCAGAGTCGAAGGCGAGATTCCTAACATCCGCCCAATTATGTTGGCGCCGGTTCACCGCACATCGGCGGATGTTTTCGCGCTTTCCCATGTAGTGGGAGAGTTCATCAGCTTTGTTTCGACTGATTCGTTCGGTCACAACGGTGTGATTAACTTTATCCAGAAGAAAAGCACCGCTGCTATGGGGACGGTTATCTGGCAGGAAGATGGAATTGAAAACCCTCGGAAGCGTGCAGTAGCGCTGGCAAAGGATGTCGAAGATCGTCTGAATCGTCGATTGATTACAGCCGTTTTTACCCAGGGCGAGTATCAGTACGACTCGGTCACATCGATCGAAGATGGATTGGTAGGTCTGTTGGAGCGATACGAGGTTCGTCATCTAAAGCAAAAGGGACATGAACTGCGTATTCCGATTGTCCCGGTCGGTATCGAGTACGATCGCAAAGGCAAAGGGCTTGAGCAATCGGCTGTCGGCAAGTGGATTTCCAAATGGATTCCGTTCGCCCCTAACTGGACCATCCCGGCGGTTCGAACGAAGATAATCGTCCGATTTGGAACACCTCACTACTTCGAAGGGCAGAGCCCGCGTGAGATGACTGAGATCGTTATGAAGGAAGCAGCGATTTTGAGCAACATACCGTACGAGGTTGGTAGCTAGAGCCTGATGGGTAGTTCTGTCAGGACTCGGCGTCGGGGCAGAATCGCATCGTTCCTCAATTGCTGAGGAGACCTGCTCATGTCCTGCCCACTAACTTGCCCACAAGCGGTTCAATATGACGGGGCAGGACAGGACACGAACCTCCGGCCTTATCCTGTGATTTCAGTACGGAACGGCACGAAACCGCACGACAGGACATGTGTTGAGCAGAACTCTTAATCACTAGGTTCGGGGTTCGAGTCCCCGGCCCGTCACCAATCTCAAACCAAACGTAAAGAGCTGAGTGTTATTTCAACCAACATTCGGATTTTTACGACTAGCTGCCGACTAACTGATTTCTACGTTTGCCATCACTTGCGCGAATACGCTGGCAGCAAGTTCATCTTCAACGGGAATGACATGACCGTAGATGGACAGTGTCACCATTGTGCTCGAGTGACCAGCTCGGACCTGTACGGCATTGCGCTTCGACCGTCGTTGCCCTGGGTGGATCATCCAAAACTGTCGAATAGGGATTCGTCGGTTGTGGACGTTCAGTGATGCAGTAATAGGCGACAAAAACCAGTCGGAGAACTAGCCGGTCTGGTCGATCGGATATCCACCGTAGTCTTTTGCGGCTTCGAACATGGCGAGGATGTTTTCGAGCGGTACGTCGGGTTGGATATTGTGCACTGCACTAAACACATAACCACCACTTGGGGCGAGGTCACCAAACCGCCTCTTGACCTCGGCCCGAACGTCCCCTACAGACCCGTTGGGCAGCACGTCCTGAGTGTCAATGGCGCCCCAGAAGCTAAGCCGATCACCAAATTCGGAAGCCAGACTCGCTGAATCCATGCCAGTAGCCGCCACCTGAACCGGATTAACAGCGTCGACCCCGATGTCGATTAAGTCGTCAAGCAGCTTACTGATGGCACCGCAGCAGTGAAAACTAATGTAGGCCGACGTGTGCGCCTTTACGGCATCGAAGTATTTCTTGTGCCAGGGCTTGAATAACCGCCTGTACATCTCCGGCGAAACTATCGGAGTCGTCTGGAAACCGAGATCGTCGGCCATTACAACAACATCTACGAGGTCGCCTACGACTTTGAGTGCTTCCGCAGCCCGTACCGACGAAACCTCGACCGTTGCCTCGAAGAGAGCAGATGCCAGCGCAGGATCCCCGGCTAGATCCATAAACCAGTCCTCGAAGCCACGTAGGAACTGCGTAGTGTGTACAAACGGAGACGCAAGCTGAAGCACGATGGCGCAGTCGGTACTCTCTCGAAGGGCCAGTGCTCGATCCCGCAACCCTCTGGTATATCCGGGATCAGTTGGGTCGGGCCACGGGTAATTCACGATATCGCGGACGGAAATTAAACCCGACAAAGGAAATTCGACTACGTCGTAGTAGCGGGATCCAGGCGGCATGCGACGAAGTAGTCCAAACTCATCCCGGTAACCGTCGTCTCCAACTTCGATCTCCGGTTTGCTGTTGGAAGGTCCTGTCGATAAGTACCGGAAATCGATATCCAGAGCCTGCAAAATCTGTTCGTGTACAACCACCGATTGGACCCAACGATTGCCCAGTGTGGTTTGTTCCTCGACGCCGAAGTGCACCTTCAGTTCCTCGTATTTATCGATATGAACCGAACTGCCAGCAGCACCACCGAGATCGAACGGCACCCGGTCCGGCTCCTCGTGGTTCAATGCTTTTAGAACTCGCTCACGGTGCCCCATCGTCATATTGCTGTCCCTACGTGGTCGAATGACCGGTTTAATTCGTGGACGATCACACTGTAAGACCTAATCCTGATCTCTGTCGATTCGGTACTTGGAAAGTAGCTGTTCGAATTCATCATGCATGTCGTCGAGATCGATCTCATCCGATTCCGCAGCGATGGTTGTGACACGACTTATTGACCCAGCAATCAGGTACCACAACGCCGCCACAGGTCGCCGTTCCATGTACCCCTCGTCCATCGCCCGTATCATTGCCGGCCGGAGAGAACCACCAACCGTTCCCATGTCGATCGCGGACCACTCGTCCCAGGTAAGAACGGAGACCCTCTCGACGAACAGGATTCTCCTGACCCCTTTGTCTGCCGCTGTATCCAGCATCGAGTGTATTCCGTTAACAAAGCCTTCCCAGGGATTCGCGCCGCTCGCGATCGCAGAGTCGATTTTCTTTGCGTTGTCGCTCTGCAACTTGAGGCAAACAAGTCGGAATAGATCATGTTTATCAGCGAAGTGGTGGTACAGCGCGCCTCTTGACACGCCAGCGTCTTTGACCACCGCTTCGAGAGAGGTCCCAAGATAGCCAAGTTTTGCAAAATGCATGGTTGCAATCGCAAGGATACGGTCGCGAGAAGTCCTTCGCTTTCGTGGTGAGTTGGTCGTCAAATACAGGTACTCAACTGAGTGAATTATTTACTTTTCGAATGGCATGATATACGCTTCGCAAACATACAAGTTGTATGTATGATTTACGCTGTTTAGGTGTTTTATCAAGTCACCGTGAACAGACTGTTCATAGTGATCAATTAGGCACGCTGAGCGACTTATCGAATTCGGTAATTGTGTTCTGTCACTAAACAGGATGGATTGTTCGCCTATTCATCCTGTCTGGTGGTGGTTTCATAAACGTTTTGAGAAGGACTGTGGTATGGAAAAACTGGTGACCCTGAATCCGGTATCGGAGATGAAGCAACTCGCTGTTCAGACAGACATTGCTCCTCGTCCGAAATCGCTGGACGGTCTAAAACTCGGGCTGGTCTGGAACAGGAAGCGAGGCGGAGACGCCGTCCTCACCCGGGTTGGAGAAGAGCTTTCCAGACAGTATAAGGATGTGTCCATAACGCTGTACGAAGGTGGTATCCCCACCCCGGCTGCAGTTCTTGATCAGGCAGCTGAAGAGTCCGACGTGGTTGTCGGCTCTTCCTCTGACTGAGGCCAGTGCACGTCGTGGCTTGTCCACGACATGATTTATATCGAGCGCAAGGGAATCCCGACCGTTTCGATCGCTTCAGCCGGTTTCGAAACCGACACTCTGGCAACTTGTCGTGCCTTTGGCATGCCACTCGCGCCGTACGTCGTTGTCCCTGAGGTCATTACCGGTGTTCCACCCGAGCGTTCCGCAGATTCAATATCGGAACAGATCGACGGCATTATTCGAGGCTTAACGAATCCTGCCCAAGAGGTAAAAAAAGAGGATGAGGGTGACGCCGAAAATCGTATACCGGGTCCGGATCTGGAATACGACGGGATTGGAATCGATGCGTACATCGACTTCAATCGTGATTATCTAGATCGCGGATGGGGTGATGGCTTCCCGCTTATGCCGCCAACCCGCGAACGTGTCGACGCTGTGCTATGCGGAACCACGCTGGCACCTGACCACGTAGTTGGTATTCTGCCCCCGGGCGAGGGTATCGCAACGGTCGAAAAGATCGCTATTTCTGCAGCCATGGCAGGTTGCGAACCAGCACATCTTCCAGTAGTGATCACTGCGATAAAGGCGATACTCAAGTTGGGACCGCGGGCACGTCAGTGGCTGATGTCTACTTCCCCCGACGCACCGTTCATGATGGTGAACGGTCCTATTGTCGAAGAGCTCGGAATCAACACCGGGCAATGCATTCTGGGTCCAGGCAGGCAGTCTCGTGTGAACATCGTGCTGGGTCGGGCTATGCGGCTCGCGCTGATGAACGTGGGACACAACTACCCGACCGAGATGGACATGGACACCATCGGTTCTCCAAACAAGTTCTCATGGTGTGGCGCAGAACCCTCCGTTACAGATCGATGGGAAGGATTCCACGAGAGCCGAGGTTTCAAAGCTTCCGAATCAACTGTGACCGTAGTCGGTGCCCGCAACGTTTACGATGCGGCTGATCTTGTTAATTACACAGCTGAAGGTGTTCTTAAATCAGTCGCCGGCGGAATCAGAGGTGGTGGTGGTTACACCGGCTACCGATGGTCAGACCCGGATCCGTACTCAGCTGGAGGCGGAGGCGGCGCGCTGGTGATCCTCAGTCCCGACCATGCGAACGCATGCAAGGATGCCGGCTGGAACAAGAAAATGGTCCAGGATTTTCTCTGGGGCAACACCAAGATCACCGCGGCGCAAATTCAGCAAGGCTTCAAAGTAAATCCGGCGTTCTTACTTCCGCCATGGAAGTGGGTGCTCGATTTGACGCCGGATCAAGCAGCTAATACGATTTTGCCCGCTTTCAATAGTCCTGAGCAGATTGAGATCGCTTCATTTGGCGGCCCTGCAGGTAAAAGCATGATTCTGATGACAAACAGTCAATCTCGTACAGCGAAAATCACGGATAGGGCATGAACTAACGCACAAATTCCCAGTCGATGTGCTCCGATCTCCTCGAGAGACGAGAACCTGAGAACAACACAATGCCACAGATCACTGTTTATTCATCAAATATATGCGGCGCCTGCGAGATGGTAAGGCGGTTCCTAACAGCCTCGATACAGCCTCGATCGGAATTCATGCACCGCATGATTACCGACTTTGAGGTGAGTTAGTTAGGGATGAATTTGCCGTTAATCGATCAAATGACCGCCGCATTCGACCCGCCACCAAACGGAGGCCGGCTCGAAAGCCAGTATTTGCCCTGCTTCGCGGACAACTTCGCCGCGTCTCTGGTGGCTACTCGTCCCCAGACGGTTCCAGATATTGCCGGGATGTGACTGGAGCCTCTATGAATATTTAGCTCGCAAATATAAAAATTATCACGGAGCTATTTAGCCTTGTGGTAATTAGTACATCTTTATTCAGCAACACCAGTACGCACATTTATGCTGCGGGAACTGGGTGGGCTGGAGGCTCGCCGAGAGATCGCGACCTGCCCACTACCACCTCGTTTCGGAGGTTGCTTACGTTAGATTCTGATTGATATCGGATCTAACAATTGGAGTGAACATGGATCTGAACATTGGTGTGAAAAAACTCAGATGGCTGGCAATGGCGGTACTCGGCTTTGCACTGGTCGCCGCAATCGCTTGCGGTACCGAGACGGTCACCGTCGTGGAGACCGTGGTCGTCGAGAAAGAAATCAAGGGTGACACCGTCGTGGAGACAGTGGTCGTCGAGAAAGAAATCAAGGGCGACACTGTCATTGAGACGGTAGTTGTCGTGCAGACGGCTGTACCGGAAAAAGGCTCGTCTACAGGCCAACCGATTCAGCAAGGCACTCTTAGAGTGTCTGTCCCGCAGGTAGGTAGCCCGGTTTTCCTTAACGAGAAGGCCGTGTTCCCCACCAACACCTTGCAATACTACTTCGGAGTTCAGGAAACCCTGTTGACCGGAGACAAGAACAGTTGTTCAGTGCCACAACTCGCCACAGGCTGGCAGTTGGCATCGGACCTGAGCAAGGTCTCGTTCTCGATTCGACCCGGTGTGCACTTCTACACCGACGACAAGGACTGGGGAGAAATGACCGCAGAAGATGTCGTGTTTAGCTACAACAGTTCTGGTGCGGACAACCCGTCATCAGTCCACTCCGCCGCCGGAGAGCTGAACTCGATATTCGAACCCTGGGTTATAAACCCGGACAACCCGACCAAAGTCGATGCGCCCTTCAAGCAATTTCAGGGTGATTACCTCACGGCTAATACTGTGAGCGAATGCAACGACTCTGCGGCTGTGGTTTCGAAAGTATTGACCGATGAACTTGGCCCCGACGAGACACTCATTACCCCGCATGGGACCGGCCCGTTCATCGTGACGGATTGGAAAGCGAATGAGAAAATAACCTTCCGCGCAAACAACGACTACTGGAAGCAAGCGGCGTACGTCGCTAATCTGGAACTCATTGAGAGCCCGGAAGGCGCGATCCGAACTGCACAGTTGAGGACAGGCGAAGTAGACATTGCACCGGTTCCGATCTCGGACGTGCCGTCACTGGAATCTAACGGTTTCGTCTTTGACGACGGTCTGAGACAGTTCAAAGGAAACTTCATCTACTTCAGTGGAAACTACTACCTGGACAACATCCCCGAAAACGGTGAAGCGGTAACCAGAGATTCATTGATGCCGGATGATGATCACCCGTGGATCGGTGATCCCAACGATGCCGCTCGCGATGAGTCGGCCCGTAAGGTTCGGCAGGCGCTTTCAATGGCAATCGATCGTGAACTGATTAACGACACGATCCTTGCTGGCTACGGTGGCCCGATATACGGTGGTCATGGTCAGGTTCCGATTCACCAGAATCACCCGGAATTCAAGGACCGGTGGGTTATTCCGTATGACGTTGATGCAGCGAAGGCTCTACTAGCAGAGGCCGGCTATCCAGACGGATTCTCTGTTCCGGACTACTTCTGCCCCGTTGACATCGGAACGAACGGTGAAGTCTGTCAGGCAGTCGCTGGCATGTGGAAAGATTTACTGAACATTGAAGTTCAGCTTGACACATCGGCGTACACGGCCCGCAGGCCAACCATGGTTGGACGCACGATCAATACGATCTGGCAGACCACATGGGGTCCGAACCGCCTTGCCTACGATGGCGAATCGGGCGGAACCGATGGTTGCTGCCTCTTCCCACAGCCTACGGGAGGCTACAACCCTGGACTTGAGCACCAGAAGTTCTACGACGTGTTCATAGAAACGGGTGCCTCGATTAAAGGATCGGCGGAGAACCTCGCTGCACGTGAGGCATACTTCGACTGGGCCTTTGAGCAGCGATTCGCTGCTGGCATTGTTGAGGTGCCAACTCTGATTGGAATAAACCCCGATCGAGTGATGAGCTGGACGCTTCAACCCTTCCGAGAGATCAACAGTTTCCATACTGTGATACTCGCGACAGAGTAAGTTAGTAACTGATGTTGCTGTGTCCCCGGATCATCTGGTCCGGGGACACAGCAAGCAACTCAAAATGAACCGCTTCTCTGAAGGTGACGGTGTGCCGCACAGCCCCAGAGAAGCCTTATTGCGTAATGGGCTAATGTACGTCGGAATATAACTAGGACACGGCTTGTAGTTATCGGAGGATCTCGATTGAGAGAAATAGACCGCATGCCGGGTAACCGACCTGTCCGATCGACACCGGTATTCGCAGGCGATACCTGTGCCCAGGTACGCGCAGAGGCTTTGAATTCACTCGTACCGACCGCCGTCGGGTGTCCCGAACCAATTAGTAACGACCGAAATCGTGAAGAGAAGATACCAGCATGACTCGATTCCTGGTGCGCCGGTTCTTCTTCGGTGTTCTGTCGGTTATTGGCGCAACTTTCATAGTTTTTGTTCTATCTCGGCTTGCGGGCGATCCGAGGAATCTTTACCTGGGTACCGGCATGCTCACTCCTGAAATTTGGGAGCAATGGGGCAGAGATTTCGGTCTCGACAAGCCGCTCCCAGTCCAATACTGGATCTGGTTCAAAGATGCAATTCAACTGGATTTTGGTGAATCAATTCAAACTGGTCACCAGGCGATTGAAACAATAAAAGAGAAAGTTCCTGCCACCCTGCAGCTGGCTGCAGGAGCATGGGTATTCGCTCTCCTGGTCGGAATTCCGCTGGGCGTGCTATCCGCTACAAAACGCAGCTCCGCCTTCGACCTGATAGGCAGAACATTTGCCCTATTCGGACAGGCACTACCACCATTCTTTTTGGGGCTGATGTTGATACTCATCTTCTCGGTAAATCTTGGTTGGTTACCGACAAGCCAGAGGGGAGGCTGGGAACACTACATTTTGCCCATGGTCACGCTCGGGTGGCTACCTGCTGCAGCGGTATTGCGGCTTGTGCGATCTTCAATGCTCGAGACCTTGGATTCGGAATACATAAAACTTGCCAGGGCTAAGGGCGTCGCGGAATGGAAGGTGATTTGGAAACACGCCTTCAAAAACGCAGCGATCCCGCCTCTGACGATGTCTGCCCTAATTCTGGCTTCGTTCCTCACCGGAACAGTTGTCACCGAGACCGTATTTGCATGGCCGGGATTGGGCCGTCTGGTGGTGACAGCCATCAACAACAACGACTTTCCTGTGATGACGGGCGCAGTGCTGGTTTTCACGGTTCTGTACGTAGTCACCGTTTTTATCGTTGACATCTCTTACGCCCTTATTGACCCCAGAATCAGGATCAAGTAGCGAACATGGCCGAAGCAATTTCCGAGCAATTCTCCGCAGAGTCTTCGGACGATATTAGTATCGTCCGAAGGCCTGTTCATGTTGTCCGCAGGTATCCGATAATTCCAGGGCTTATCATTTTGGTTCTTATTATCTTCGCTATTTTCGCTCCGTTAATTGCGCCCAAAGATCCCGAAAAGAACAATCTTCGACACAGGAATTATCCACCGGTATGGCAAGATGCCGATATGGACGCGACCGAAATAAACGCCGGGCGAGAACCGGGCAGTTACTTTCTGGGAGCTGACGCTCTTGGACGAGATGTTTTTAGTCGGATCATCTACGGCGCCAGGATATCGCTCATGGTTGCTGCGATCGCGATCGCAGCGGGCGTCACAATCGGATCTACGCTGGGTTTGATCGCTGGTTACTTCGGTGGAGTAATTGACGAAGCGATCATGCGGCTGCTAGACGTAAATTCAGCTATCCCGTTCATTTTACTTGCATTGATGATCGTAATAGTAATGGGCCAGAGTCTAATGACCCTTATTGTCGTTCTCGCTCTCAGCAATTGGTCCGGCCCGGCCCGACTCGTGCGAGGACAAGCACTACAGTTAAAAACGATGGATTATGTGCATCTTTCGCGTATTTCAGGTGGTTCGAACACACGGATCATCATCAAACATATCTTGCCTGGTACGAGGAACGTTATTGTTGTGGTTGGGACACTTGAAGTCGGATCTGTCATCCTCGCGGAGTCTATTCTCAGTTACCTGGGTGCAGGCGTGCCGCCTCCAACGCCCGCTTGGGGGTCAATGATCTCGGACGGTCGGGAATACCTGCTGGTGGGATCGGCATGGTGGATAACCGTCTTCCCTGGAATCGCGATTTTCTTAACTGTTCTCGCGTTCAATTTCCTCGGTGACTGGTTGCGAGACAAGTGGGACCCGCGTTTGCGCCAGCTTTAGGACATCGCACATCAACCAGAAGACATAGTGGTAGTGTCCCGTAGCCACGCTCAGCGATCTCGCCAGTATAAGACAAAAGATGTCGTTGCTGAGAGCACGACCACTCCTGCTCCAACCATCATTCCAGCTTGAGATACTTGCTTGGTCTGGGTCAGATTATTCTTTTCTGCTATCAGAAGCAGACTTACCGGATTTTCCGGGCGTCTATCAAGCTGGGTCTCTGTCATAAACAGGAGACCGCTGGAGACCGCCAGAATGGCTATCCCCAAAATGAGAAAAGAAATGGCGGTCTTTATCACGGCTGAACCTGCACCTACCTTGTGAGGCGTATCTTACGTCTACTCCATGCAATTCGGCGCGCAGTTTTAAAATAGTCCCACAGTCCAGCCCGACTCTCCTCGAACTTCACCAATCATGCATCGTTGTAGGTAGATAGAAAAGCCTTAAATTCAAAGACCCAGCCAAGCGCTGGGTCTTTGTTGGGATTCAATGTTGGTCGGGGAGGCAAGGTTCGAACTTGCCCTCCCCGGCTCCAAAAGCGGGTGCGCTACCACTGCGCCACGTCCTGGCCAACCATCTAGATGGCGGGCGGTTTCTGCCGGTTCAGTCTGGGCTGCTGTGAACGAACGGGCGTCACAACGCATTTCGCCAAACTGCTCTTTTCTGAAACCTTTTTAGCAAGCTGCTGTAATAGATGATCTCGGGTATCTGGTGGGCTTCAAAGCTCTCGCAGCATATTCATCTGAGAAAAAAGCTGGGGCATGATATAAACCTCGTGATATGGCTAAATCAGTAATTATCCACTGAGATTTGGCTGCCTCAATAGACTCTCAGGATTTGAAACAACCTACGTTGTTTCGTGTGGATCTTGGGTTCTCATGGAAGGAGACTTTGAATGTTGGAAAAACTATTTGGACCCAGTAAGACAGGGTTGGAAAAACTATTTGGAGTCAGTAAGGCAGGATCATCAATCCGCGTAGAACTACTGGCTGGGCTGGCTACTTTCCTGACGATGGCTTACATAACCGTTGTCAACCCTTCAATACTTTCTACAGAAGGAACTGGCATGGAGTTCGGTGCTGTCTTCACTGCAACGATAATCGCTGCAGTGGTAGGGACGCTGATAATGGGATTTTGGGCTAACTGGCCGGTCGCACTAGCCCCAGGCATGGG
>CAJXEJ010000005.1 GCA_913052475.1 uncultured Dehalococcoidia bacterium | reverse complement strand
ACTCCTCAGTTCAAGTTCAGTTGGAGCGGGAGACGAGGATCGAACTCGCGACCCTTTGCTTGGGAAGCAAATGCTCTACCACTGAGCTACTCCCGCTCGCTGTGTTGAGGATATGCTGAGGCGCGGCGGGGGTCAACGTTGTGGAAAGCATCGTCGTGGCGTTGTGATTGACAATCCTAGTTCTATAGATCGGGTGATTGGTCGAAGGGTACTTCCCGAGTTAAGATGTGAGTCACGGGTATCTGTCGCCACGGCTTACATGTCTGACCTAGAATCTGTCGATGTTGAAACTGCACCCACGGTTGAACGGGAATCCAGGCGCAAAAATCTATGAGCAATAACGACACATCAGGCAAAGTTCTCACGGTGCTCGGCCCAACAGACCCTGCCGACCTCGGGATGACGATCACTCACGAACACCTACTGATAGATCTCAGTGTCGTTTTCGTCGATCCAGGCCCTGACCATGAGCGAGGTCGGAGACTCGCTGAAGAACCGGTCGGCATCGACAATCTTGGTTGGATTCGTGTGAACTGGTCGTCGAACAGGGACAATCTTGTACAGACCGACGTCGATCTGGCGATTCGTGAAGCAGGGCATTTCAAGGCTGCCGGTGGTGGCACGCTCGTCGATGTCACCAGCATCGGTATCGACCGCAATCCCACTGCCCTGGCCGAGATAAGTCGCGCATCCGGAGTCAACGTTGTGATGGGAGCGGGCTACTATGTTGGTCCAGCCCATCCTGATGATTTCTCGTCGCGATCCGCTGACAGCATTACAGAGGAGATCGTTAGAGATATCGAGGTCGGTGTCGGTGATGCTGGCATCCGCAGCGGGATCATCGGTGAAATCGGCTGCTCTTGGCCATGGACCAACAACGAGAAGAAGTCGGTTGCTGCAGCCGTGGCGGCACAGCGCGAAACAGGAGCACCGTTGCTGATTCACCCGGGTCGGATCCAGACGGCTCCAATCGAGATTGTGGACTTCATCGATCACGAGGGCGGTGATCTGAGTAGAACGGTGATGTCACATGTGGACGTTCGGGTCTACGACCGGGAAATTCTCAGGGAGCTGGCGGCTACTGGTATCTACATCGAGTACGATACTTTCGGTCTCGAGTCACCGTTCCCACCGCATGCTCCCGATACGTACATGCCGTCGGACTACCAGCGAATCGAACAGGTGATCGGACTCATAGATGATGGGTACTTGGAACGAATAGTGCTGGCTCACGACAACTGCACAAAGCATCGGCTACGGGAGTTCGGCGGTCACGGGTTTGACCACATTCCTTCGACGATTACCGGGTGGATGAACCGGCAGGGTGTGACCCAGGAACAGATCGACACGATACTGATAGAGAATCCGAAGCGGATTCTGACGTTTGCGTAATGCTTGGTTGATGGGATATTCAGAAACTCATCGACGGGATCGCCGCAAGAGCCAACCTGCCACCTACCGATACGCATCGAGCGCCCGCTCAGCAGCGCCCCTGAGAAGTTGATATTCGGTCTGTCGGGTGGGTCCAAATATCTGGATACCTCGTTCCTTCTGACGTTCAAATTCATGGCGATCTGATGGGAACTCTGCCGGTTCGACCGCAATGCCCCGCGCAAGTGCTATTTCAATCATGCTCTCCATCGCTGCTAGTACCTCAGGGTGCTGCCATCCGCCATGGAAACCCATACTCGCAGCAAGATCGCCTGGTCCGAAAACAACCCCGTCAACCCATTCGTTCGCCATCAACTGTTCGGCGTTTTCAACCCCAAGTCGAGATTCTATCTTCAACACGAGCATCGTTGCCTGGTTTGCTTCGCGGCAGTACAGCTCAGCGTCGGTGTCTCGGTAGTCGACGTTTGCACCCATGAACAGTGCGCGCTCGCCGATTGGCGGGTACTTCATCCACCGCACGAGGTCGTCGACCTGCTCAACGGTTTCTGCGTGGCAGAGATTGATTCCCAACGCACCTGCATCCAGCAAGCGAGACACGAGAATTCGGTCGGTCGCTGGGACTGTGATCAGTGGGCTCAAGCCGTTATCTCGCGCACTGATGATGAAGTTCGTCAGGTTGTATTCATCATGAAGTACGTGCTCGGTTTCGATCATGAGCATGTCGTATCCGGCCTGCTTCACGATCTTGATGATCGAGGGTCTGAGGGACTCAAAGACGTTGAAAACCAGGATGGGATCCCCCGCTTTCAGCTGATCTCTGGCTGGATTGTTGATAGAAATCGATGATTCGCTCATTGCCTAGCTCCGTCTTAGGGTGCGTGTGATCTGCGTGATTGCTCTAGTTTGGTGGCTCGGCAGCATACCACCGGTATAAAAACGGGCAGCACGTTACTTCAACCTCGCTTAGAATCTTCGGATGCCTAAAAACAACAATCTCTTCTGGGTCGATCTTGAAATGACCGGCCTTAGCGATGAGCAGGTGATCGTTGAGATCGCTTCTCTCGTGACTGACGGAGATCTGAACATTCTTGCCGAGGGGCCAGAGTTGGCCATTCATCGCACTCCTCAGGAAATGGCACGCTTGGAGGAGTGGCCGGCGAAGCAGCATAAGAAATCGGGTTTACTCGATCGCATTGAGGCTTCAAAGATCGATGTTGCCGAAGCCGAGGCCCAGACGCTCGAATTCCTGAAAAAGTGGACAGAAAAGGGTAAGGCGCCGTTGTGCGGCAACTCGATATGGGTCGACCGGCGATTCCTACACAAGGAGATGCCGACTATCGAGGACTACCTGCACTACCGGATGATCGATGTGTCATCGTTCAAAGAGGTGGTTGAACGCTGGTACCCGAAGAATCACAGACCACCGACCAAGAAAGGCACGCACCTTGCGATGAACGACATCAAGGAGAGCGTTGAAGAGCTGAAGTGGTACCGGGCGAACGTGTTTGTGGATGCGGGTGCCGAGTCGTAGAGTGCACCATCACCGCTGCCCCGCCGAAGATCCCTCCGCGGGAGTCGGGGTGACGGATGGCTGGTTCTTTTGCCTTCTCCCTGAGGGAGAGGACTTTCGTAGACGCGCTGAGGTGTACCCGCTACTGAACGCTGTATCCACCGTCGATTGGGATTGAGACTCCTGACACGAACTGCGAAGCATCGGACGCTAGGAAAACTGCAGTCCCCGCAAGATCGTCAGGCTGTCCCCAGCGGCCGGCCGGTGTGCGTCCTTCGACAGCGTCGTAGCGATCCGGGAAGAGCCTACCGAAGTCATCAGTCATTTCGGTGACAATCCAGCCAGGAAGAATTGCGTTTACCTGAACGTTGTACTTGGAATATGCAACGGCACAGCTCTTGGTGTACTGAACCACCCCGCCCTTGCTGGCGGCGTAAGCGGGCGCATATGAAGAGCCAAAGATCGACATCATCGAGCCGATATTGATGATCTTGCCGCCACCCCGGGATTCGAAGAGCGGGAAGGCCAGTGATGTGACACTGTGCATGCTGGTGAGATTCGTGTCGATCACGTCTTGCCAGTCTTCCTCAGACAGCAGGTGCGGCTCATCGGCTCGTTTGTTAGTACCGGCGTTGTTGACCACGATATCGAGCCCGCCGAACTTCTCGACTGTCGCATTGAGTGCAGCCTGAATCGATGGCCTGTCGGTGACATCACACTGAACGGCAAGAACACGATCTCCCACACCAGCACCCAGGTCAGTAATCTCAACGACCGCCGCATCCAACTTCGATTTTGTCCTCGCAGCAAGCACGACAGAAGCTCCGTGTTTAACAAATCCCTTCGCCATTCCGAGTCCGATGCCACCATTACCACCGGTTACGAATGCAACCTTGCCTTCGAGATTAAACAAATTGATTCTCCTGTGTTCGTTGCGATAATTTCCTCGTCTCGACCATGAGCGGAGAGACAACGTACGACCCCGATTGACCGTTATCCCTCCGGCGAGGTCGGGATGAGGACCGTTCGGGTGCGTAATAGACGGGATTATCTCAGAGAGTTTTAATACTTGTCGTTCACTCGTATCGCATAGAGGTTTATGAATTTTTGGAATAGAATTTCGGGCGGTCATGGTGACAGCACTTTTGTAGTCGCGTTATCTCGACCCAACATCGGTTTGATATACAGTCGCCACCAAATACAGCCTCAAAGAATATGCAGACCCTTCCGAATCCTTTTGGTATGCCCGAAGCACTCGATGGAGTACGTGTTCTCGACTGCTCGCAAATTCTGGCGGGGCCGTTTTGTAGCATGCTGCTCGCAGACATGGGTGCCGATGTCATCAAAATCGAAAAGCCCAACGGCGGTGATGACACACGCAGGATGGGACCGCCGTTCATCGATACCGAATCGGCTGCGTTTCTTGCGATGAACCGCAACAAACGCAGTGTGGTGCTGAACTTCAAGGAAGAAGCGGGCATCGAGGCGATGAAAAAGCTCGTCGAAGATGCCGACATCGTGATCGAAAACTACCGCACCGGAGTGATGGAACGGCTCGGACTCAGCTACGAAGACTTGAAAGCGATCAATCCCGGCATAATCTACTGCTCGATTTCCGGATTCGGCCGCACCGGTCCCTACGCCAGACGGGGTGGCTATGACCTTATCGCCCAGGCGATGAGCGGAATAATGAGCTTCACCGGCGTGCCAGATACACCGCCAGTAAAAGCCGGAGTTCCGATCGCCGATATGAACGCTGGAATGTTTTCGGTCTATGGAATTCTTAGTGCTTACATCCATAAGCTGAAAACGGGCAACGGGCAGTATCTTGAAATTTCGCTTCTTGAAGCGGCGTTGGCTTATACCGTTTGGGAATCGGCAGGCTACTTTGCCACTGGCGAGGTCGCCGAACCACTCGGATCATCTCACCGCAACTCAGCTCCGTATCAAGCTCTGGAAACCAGCGATGGGTACATAGTCGTCGGCGCACCAAATCAGCCAAACTGGGAGCGACTCGCCAACGCTTTTGGATGTTCTGACCTCATCGCCCGTGAAGAGTACAAAGACAATGCGGGGCGATTGGTGAACCGCGCCAAACTTGAAGAGGAATTGGAAATCGCAACCACCACAAAAACGACTGACGAATGGCTGGTCGTTCTCGAAGAGGCCGGAGTTCCTGCTGGTCCGATCTTGAATATGGAGCAGATCTGGGCCGATCCGCAAGTCCAGGATCGAGGCATGGAAGCGATTCTCGAACACCCGACAGCCGGCGCAATTAAAAACATTGGAACTGCCGCCAAGCTGTACGCAACGCCCGGAAGAATTACCAAACCGGCACCATTACTTGGCCAGCACACCCGCGAAGTTTTGCTTGGAATGGGCTACACTGCCGACGAAATCGATGCCTTGGTCGAATCTGGCGCAGCCGTCACGAACGACATCTAGCGCACGATGCCAGAGCCATGGCCTGCATGGGGATGCGAACTTTAAATCAGTTTCACTGATCGGATCCAACGTGTCACTCTTGTTACTAGTCGCGATATTTCCATTGGTAGCTTTCGCTGCATGCTCAAGTTCCAGTGACGATCCTCATTGCATTGGAGACCGTGACGCCTCAACAGATGTTGCTGGTCCAAGGACGGCGGCGGTACAAAAGACGATGCCGGTGGCCACTCCGGCGGGAAGCAGCGCCCCGTCAAGCCAAACCTACCGATTGTCGAATTCGGCTCGCAAATAGTTAACCAAATGCCACATCTCGTCCTCGGTTAGCACACCGTCCTGACCCGGCATTCCGGACTGCCCGATTCCGTCCCGAATGAACTCGAACAAAATCGTATCGCTGTGCAGCGGCACGTGAACAATCAGATCGGCAGGAGGCTTCGGAAGACCAGCCCCCACTGGACCGTCACCCAATCCGGCAACACCGTGACACGCGACACATGCGGCTGTGTACACCGGTTCTCCAATCGCAACCGATTCGGCGATCGGAGGGAACGGATTACGAATATTTTCGGTCAGTCCGACTCGCATCACCTGTACGTTCAGCACAACGATTAATCCAAGAACTGCGACAACAACGCCCGGAGCAAGCAGCCCACGTTGAGTAGCGACGGTCTTGAACAGTGCCGGAGCGACCATTCCACGGAATCCAACTATCACAATCAGGCCGCCAATTAGGACCAGTTGTAGCCCAAACAATCGATTGGTTGTATCGATATCGGGCTTGATCGAATCTGCCGCGGTGGCAGTCGAGCGAGCATCGAACCGGAACGCCGTACGAGCGTCGAAAGCATCAGGACGTTGCACAACGACTTCAGTCTGATATTCACCAGCAATATTGAGCTGCGCAGCGTTGAGTCGCCAGATTCCAGCACCTGTGTCTTCCAGAGATACAAGCGGTTCGCCCAGATCGTCGTCGACAAACTTCAGTCGTACCCGCACATCGACTGCGTTTTCGATCGCCTCGCCGTTCGGTTTGGTTATCCGAACGATGACATCGTTTTCGCCTACTTCGGCAGGATTGATCTTGATATCGAATTTGATGCCATCGGTCTGATCCTGATACGCAGCTTTTTCGTCAGCGCCAATCCCCGTTCGACCCGCATACTGCCGGGCAGGTTCCAGACTGGCAAGCCAGCCAACAACGGCAAATATCATCACCGCAACAATCGATTCGATCAGCAGCGATCGACCGATTTCTTGCTCACCACCAACGCCAAATCGCCTCGCCAGTTTGAAACCGTTCCAGGCAGCGAACCCGAACAAAGGAACAAGAAGTGCCAGCTTTCCAGCAAGGAACCAGCCGTACGGTGTCGTCATTGCCGCCGGAACAGTAACTTGCATATAGCTTGAGAAAATGCCGGTAATCACCAGAATCCCAGCACTCAGTAAACCCAGAACGGTGAATTTTGGGATGGCCGATTCAAGCATTCCAGATAGATCCACACCGCCGAGTTCTCGTACGAGAACGGGTATCGAGATCGCAAGATAAATTACACCGCCCAGCCAGACCATCGATGCCACCAGATGAGCAAAATCTGTGACCATTGCGAAGGTTTTTATCTCTGATGGAGAAGCCGCGTTGTGGCTACTTGTAGCGATCAATCCGAGGAACACCAAACCGAGAACAGCCGCTGCCTGAGCAACCACCGAATCACCAACTAGAGAGCCTTCAATTTCTGGCTCCTCGTCAGCATCTTCGTCGTCGTAAACCTCGACCGGCACACTCATCCGCTTGGCAACGAGAAATAGAACTCCAATGCCGACCACCGCGATCAGCCGATACGTCCACAGGCGCCCCCAGGCACTCTCTAGGGCGACAGAACGAAGCACTTCTATATCAGGAGCGAACGCCGAGTTCTCAAAAAGAACAGCCGTCTGCTGGAGCAACTGACCCAGCATGGCAAGCGTCAACACGACTAGCGCTACACCCGCGATTCTCGACCATACGGCCGACACAGCAACTCCAGCATATTGCCAGCTGTCTTTGGCAGAATCGCCATAGATAACTGGAATACCGATCACGAGTTCAAATACAAGCCCGCCGATAACGATCGCAGCTGCCAGAAAAACGAGCCAGCGAAGCCACGGATCGGCAACGGTCTGAAGCAGGGGTTGCTCAACAGCGGCGAGCTGCGCGCCGGCCGATAGCGGCTCGCCAACAGCAAATACGAACGAGCCGATCACCTTGTGACCGTCGACAGCCGATAGGTTCTTCCACACGACGGTATAGGTTCCGTTTTCAAGCGGAGGTAACCCGACCGACATTGCCGACGGTTCAGACGGATCACGTGCCGAGTCGTCAAGATCAACTCGTTCGGCTGCCGAGTTCAACACAGTAATTACACTGAATGACTCTTCGATTGGCTCGCTGTACCAGACAATTATCCGATCAGGAGAAGTTTCAAGCTCGCTCTTGGGAGCCGGGATCGAGTTGATCTGGTTCGCGTGTGCGTCGACCGATTCTGCCGGAAGAGCGACGAGCGCGAACATCGACGCGAGTACAACCAGCCCAAAGAGGAACCGGGTTCGAATCGAGTTGTGATTCAAAGTCTGAATCAACGTTTTCGCCCGACCCTTCTGGCCTTCCGCTTCTGACGCCTTTGCTCTTTGCCGTTGCTCGCCTTCCACGAAAGGTATCCTAGTACAACCAAAATGAGACCGATCCCACCGAAAATAATCAATTCGTCATATGCGCCACCCACTCCGTGGAGCAGGGGCAGATATGTCGCATCGAACGGGATCGGTTTCATCGTTCTCTCCTAAAGTGCACCAAACACTAGTTACGCCTTCTTGCCTGAGCGTTGAAACGCCAGTCCGCCTAGCACAAGCCCTAGCACACCAAGAATCAGCGCAACAGTACCTAGCAAAGTGGCTGTGGATGCCGAGCTAGTGGCATCGGTTGCTTCAGTTCCTGCTTCGTTGGCGGCATCCAGCGCACCACGTGCTGCGTTCTCGGTCTCCCGAGGAGCAGCGAGTTGGACTGGGAACTGTATCTCCGTTGCAGGTGTTACTTCGTCGAAGGTCGTATTGCTCGATTCAAAACTCTCGTCAACAGCCTGTCCATCGATCTCACCAAAGAACCGGAAGTTGTAAGGACCTGGTGATGTTGGAATGAACTCAGCCTTGTAGCTACCGGGATTGCCGAAAGATTCGACAAGGTCCATCACCTGAGATACAGATGAAGCTACATGTGTAACTTCAACCTGAAGAGTTGTAATACCCAAAACCACGTTTTTCGGCGTTTCACCCTCCGGAGCCTCGACTTCGCCAAGAGGCCCGCTCATTACAACAGTTGGTTCGCTCATGTGATTCTCGAACTTCACGGTGGTTCCAGTCTTGATCATTAGCATTGCAGGCTTGAATCCGTTTGCGTGAATTTCGACCACAACCTCATCGGCCGCTGGATTGCTGGCACCGATCACGATCGAACCTTGAGTTTCGAGCGGGTGTGCGTGGAACGGTACGTTCAAATCCTCGAAGTTATGGTCGAACGTGAACTCGTAGTGCGCACCGGAGGCGACTTCATCTACGAATACTCCGCCATGTGAAACGAGGTCGATTCCCATCGCCACACCGTCATCCATAGCCATGTCGTCGCCCATGTCCATGCCGGCGTCATGATCGTGATCCTCCTCATTCATGGAAGTCACTCTTAGTGAAACGCCGTTGAGCATTCCCTCGACGGCAGGTTCGTTGATGAATCCCACAACGAAGTTGTAGTCACCAACATCCCGGCCCTCATGGGCGAGTGCTGTGCGCGTGCCGAGTACAGCGAATAGAACAGTAAGAAAAAGTACGGCGCGTGTACGCCATTTATGTAGAGACACTTGTAGCTCCCGACTTTGAACTGATCATCAATAGACCAGTTCGAATAAACCTAAATAGTTGCGCAATTAGGCGCGGTGGGGAGGTCTATCGGGAGGTGAGATCGCTTCTTCATCGGGGAAAGAGGGCTCTCCGACCTGTATCGCGATCATGTGGTGGTTGTAGTTAGGGATCGACGACTCGAGTGTGGCGCCATCTAATGTCAGAGGGCCGTGAGCCGAAGATGCGGAGGTGCTGGCAATTGAAATTCCATCACCCGTGGCTTCGCCAGCCGAGTGATCGTGGCTTGCCAACGATAGCGAGTGATCGTGGAGATTCGTCTCTTCACCAACGAACACATGATCGTGTGCGGGGGAGCGATCGACATAGTGGTGGTCAACCGCCGGACCTACTACAGGCGTCAGCAGTCCTATCACCATCACAATTGGGACGAGATTCAAAGCGAAGGCCATTGCCCTTCGGGTAAATCTATTTATTGATCGTTTCGCCAAAACCATCAGCCCTAATTGCCGGTACGATTGCGTTTCACACTGCTCACAGTGTACCGGGGCACTCCATTCGGAGTGAATGCCGGAACCGTGTTCAAGCAATGACCGGATATAAATATTGGATGAGGATCGCTTCAAGTGACTAAACGAACCGGTGGTGAAATAGTTCGAGATCGACTACTTGCTGAACGAGTGCCATACCTGGTCGGGATTCCCGGACACGGTATCGTGGCAATGCTCGATGCTTTTCGTACGGTTCAAGATCAGATTAAGATTCTCCAGGTTCGACACGAACAGAGCGCGGTGCATCTCGCCGACGGCTACTACCGTGTTTCCGGTCAGCCATTGGCTGTGTTTACGTCGATTGGCCCCGGCGCCCTGAATACCGCCATCGGTCTCGGAGCCAGTTATGTCGACTCCACTGCAGCACTCGTCATGTCGGGCGAAACTCACACTTATATGGAGGGTCGAGGTGTTCTACAGGAACTCGAACGAAAACGACCCGCCGATATTCCTTCAGTACTCGAACCGTTGGTGAAAGCCAGCTACCGACCCCGTTCACAGAAAGCGCTATTTGATGACCTCGCCAGCGCATTCCGAGAGATGACAACGGGTCGACCCGGCCCGACGTTCATCAGCCTTCCGATGGACGTTCAGGCTGAATCAGATGATGTGCCAACTGCCGAACGAACGAATGTTGGCGATGCTGAGGATCTGTCTTCGGACGCTCTCGCAAGGATCGACGAAGCGGTGAAGCTACTAGCAAACGCAAAACGACCGGTACTTGTCGCTGGCGGAGGTGTAACCCTCGCCAATGCCGAGGCCCCCCTAATCGAACTCGCAGAACGTGTCGGTGCAGCCGTCGTAACAACCCTTCAAGGAAAGGGATGCTTCCCGGAAGACCATCCTCTGTACGGCTGGCACCTCGGTACGAAGGGCACCTCGATCGGAAACGCCCTGACAACCACAGCAGATGTGATTCTGGCGGTCGGAACTCGATTCACCGATCAGGTGGCATCATCGTTCCGTGCTGGAACTACGTTCGCGTCCGAATCAACAAGTCTCATCCAGATCGATATCGACTCCCGAGAGCTCGGTAAAAACTACGAGCTAGAACTCGGAATTCAAGGCGACGCCGCACATGTCATCTCGGCTATCAACGCAGGGCTCACTAAACAAGAACATTCGCCAAACTACGAATCGAGCGACTATTTCCCAGAGATTCAGCAGCTTCGCCAAACGTGGCTGGACGAAACAGCAGAGCTTCGTGAATCAAATGCCGTTCCTTCAACAGTCCCGAGGTTCTACAAGGAACTACGAGAAGTGCTCGATCGAGACGCGATTGTCGTCACGTCGTCGGGTCACGCTCAGGCATGCCTGCTGGAGTTCCCATTCTACGAGCCGAAAACGAATCTCACATCCGGTGGTTTTTCGACCATGGGCTGGTCGTACCCCGCAGCGTTGGGCGCAAAACTGGCAGATCCCGACAGGCAGGTAGTAGCCGTTATCGGTGACGGCGATTTCATGATGACAATGCAGGAAATGGCGACTGCAAAGGAGTATGGGATCAACGTAGTAATCGTGCTTCTCAACAACTACGGCTGGTACTCGATCCGTGATCTCCAAATGGCCGAATTCGGCGAAGATCGCGCCATTGGCATCGACTGGGACGCTAAAAAATCACCCGACTTCGTAACGATCGCCAGAGGCTTTGGATTGTATTCAGAATCGGTCGAACAACCCGATGATATTCAGGCAGCCGTCGACCGCGCGCTAGCACACGACGGTCCGTCACTTGTCGAAGTAAAAGTCGCTCGCGACTTCCCGAACTCGGGCAGCACGGTAGTTGGCTGGTGGGACGTACCGATCCCAACCTATCTCGAAGATCGCCGCGCCAAATACGAACAGGCACGAAAAGAGATCGAGCCACCACCTACGTGAATCCTTCATGAGAACTGAGTGCAAATCTCGATCGAAACACGAATGTTTCCGGAAGAACCGATGAACACTAAAGAGATAAACCGTGATACTGAACCAGATTCAGTACTAAAGTAAAACTCGCGCTGGAAATTCCTAAAAACATGTACGATTCGCCGCAATCCGACCTTCCACACCACCACGCAGGAAAAACCACCATGGCAAAGCGAATCAACCGAGCTATCGAACTACTTGAGCGGGATCAACCGATCTACTACGACGGTGGACACACCGGTCACGTTCTCACTTACGAACAGGGCCTCAAAGACGCACACACGTGGGCCGACTACATCAACGTAGGCATGGAGCACGGTGCGTTCGACATGACCGGCCTCGACAACTACATGAACGGCCTGATCGATGGAGGCCCGACCAACAGCGGACACCGCACACCACCGGTCATCGTCGAAGCGCCAGTTGAGGGATCTTCTGAAGAAATCATCCGCTTCAACGCATGGCAATTCCGAATGATCCTCGCGCGGGGTGTCCATGGAATCCTGTTGTGCCAGGCAGAAACACCCGACGCTGTTCGAGCCTTTATCGAATCATGCCGCTACCCGATCAATATGACGGGCGTTGGCTACGGGCTCGAACATGGCACACGTGGTGTGGGTTCTCAGCCAACATCTGCCCCAGTTTGGGGTGTCCATCCAGAAGCGTACGTCGACAAGGCCGATCCATGGCCCCTCAATCCCGACGGTGAGCTGTTGCTTGGTGTGAAGATCGAAACAGTGCGCGCCCTAACCAATTGCGAGCAGACGCTTGCAGTACCCGGGCTCGGATTCGCTGAATGGGGACCTGGCGATCTATCCATGTCCATGGGGCTCTGGCGTGATCCGGAAAAACAGACTAATTCCCGTATGGTCGAAGCGCGTGAACGCGTAAAAAATGCGTGCAAAGCGAACGGGCTAGCGTTCCTCGATGGCTGCACACCCGACAATATCGCCGACAAGATCGACGAGGGTGTGCGAATCGTAGCCGGTCACCGCTCCGACACTGCCGAAGTAGGCCGAACGCACTCCAAACGAACAATGCCGGTTGGGTAGCATCTGCGCCGTTCATTAAAAGCCCTCACTATCAGAGAAAGGGTTTTGCATGTCCTGATTTAATCGAAGGGTGAGGGGGGAATGATGGTGACAGTGCTGGGGGTAAAAGTTAAAGCCGTTCACCGATGGCATACCCCCTCAACCTAACCTTCTCCCTGAACGAGAAGGAATAAGAACACCCGGATTTTTCTAGCGCAAGTTGCACTCGATGCCTGCTTCGGCACAGTACGATTCGAACCATTCGACAACTTCACGGTGATACGGAATGCCGTCTTTTAGGCGCTTCTTCTCATCTTCGTCCTCCATCAATCCGGCGTACAGAACCCGATCGAACTCCTTCGTTGGTGGTACTTCTGCAATGTGCTTGAGCAGATCGTCCATGTCGTCTTTGAATTTTTCTATATCGGTAAACGCCTCGATGTCGTACGCCTGGAAGAAGTGACCGCCAGGAGTGCCATGGACCGGACCCGGACCGTAACCAGACAACTCGTTACAGATAATCTCGTTCATTAGCGCGAGGCCGAAGCCCTTGTGCGACCCGTTCTCACGAGTTCCGCCAATGTGCAGCAGGTAATAGTCGCCGGTATCTGGTGGTTGAATCTGATCGAGAATCGGCTCGCCATCAAGGTCAGTAATCCAACCACCCTCGAGGTCGGCACCGATGCGGCGAGCCAGTCCAATTTTGTTATTGGCGACCTGAGTTGTTGCAACGTCAAACAGGAACGGAGGCATGTTTCGCGCAGGAGCTGCCCATGCGATCGGATTGGTGCCCATGACCGGTTTCGAGCCAAACGGCGGAACCGTCTGATGCGATCCACCAGCCGTCATGCAGTGACCGATCATTCCCTGTTCGGCTGCCATCATTGCGTAGTAGCCACACCCTGCAAGGTGACCTGAATTCTTGACTGCCACTGCCGCCATTCCAAATTCTTTCGCCTTGTCGATCGCCTGCTGCATAGCCCATGGGCCGACGTGAATTCCGAGCGCACCATCTGCATCGACCGTCATTGTCGTCTTGGTTTCACGCTCGATTTTGAACTCGGGTGTTGGATTCAGCTTGTTCGCGCTGTATTCTGCAACATATCGGCGTAGACCGTTCGACACACCGTGCGATTCCACTCCGCGGAGGTCGTTTTTGATCAGCACATCGGTCGAACTTGCGGCCTCCTCGGGCGAGATACCGCTATGTCGAAAGATGCCTTCCGTCGCCGCTCGAACATGCGCTTCAGCAACGTAAACACGGTCTCGTTCGGGAACCTTAAAACGTTCGAGCATCAGGCGAATCCTTTTTCGTTAGCAGATCACTGAGTTGGCACCAGAAAACTGCCTGTTCTTCAGGTAACTTGCAGCGGCAACCCTTTACAGAGCCAGGCTGAATCTAAGTGGAACGCCACTGGCTTTCTCCGTGCAGAAGAACCTAGTTTTGAACCGGAAACCACCCCAATACTTAAGATATTCAATACTTTACTTGATTTTATTTAACTATCGTGGTGTTCTAATTAGAGGACAAGAGCCGAACGAGAAGGCGAGATCGTCGGCGTCTGCGGCGCATCTACCGAGTGGCCATTCATGTGACAACTCGGGACCGACGTCACACCCGAACACCAGAGATGCGGAATCGCTCCCGCACTTACGTTGGCAGTAGCCGAAGCGATCCTCGAAGAAGGCAAACTCCCGTACTACGGAACTTCTGCCTCGAACATTCCTTCGATAAGAACTGCCCTCACAGTCGGGTTCAAACCCATGTGAGTCGAGGTATTATCTCGATCGGCAGACGATTAGCTACCGGGAAGACTCTCGGAACGAAGATCGCTGACTGACCACGATTTATCAGAGAGAGAAAAATGAGATTCGCAATTCTCGGCATTTCACATGAGACCAACACGTTCTCGCGTGTACCCGCAACCTACGAAGAATTCGAAAAAGCACACTTACTCCGTGGTCAGGACATGGTCGACGAGTACGCCGAGTCCGATTACACGATCTCCGGCTACCTTCAGGGGGCCGAAGAACTGGGATTCGAAGCCGTCCCGCTGATGTACGCTAAAACAGGTCCGATCGGCACAATAACCAAGGACGCCTACGACCGGGTCTCCTCCGAAATGCTCGACATGCTTCGTAATCAGGGTCCGTGGGACGGAGTGCTTCTCGCCCTGCACGGTGCCGCGGTTTCCGAAGAATTTCCCGATATGGACGGCGAGTTCACGCGAGCAGTCAGAGAGATTGTTGGCCCTGACGTACCCGTAGGCGCAACCCTCGACATGCACGCAAATATTTCGAAAGCCACCGTTGCCAATACCGACGTCTGCATCGTTTGGAGAACCTGTCCTCATCTAGATACGAAGGTCCGTGGACGCAAGACTGCCGAACTCATTTACCGAACAGTTACCGGCGAAATTAACCCGGTGCAATTCATCGAAATGCCACCGATGCTGGTCAACATCGTCAAGCAGTTCACAGGACAGGAGCCGATGAAGGGTCTTGTCGACGAGTGTGTCGAGGCAAACGAAATAGCTGGCGTACTCGACACCTCAATTTCCGAAGGTTATCCGTACTCCGACGTTGACGAGATGGGCATGTCGTGGATTGCGATCACCGACGGCGACGCCGGGCTTGCCGAGAAAACGGCGAGAGATATGGCAGCAATTGCATGGACGAAGAGAGTCGATCTCAATCGGCCGGTCGCAAGCATCGAAGAAGCACTCACTCAGGCGCAAGCGAGGTACGTCGGTCCAAAACCCTACGGCGCTGAAAACTTCGTCCCAGACGATGGTTCAGCACTTGCCGAAGCCGAACCGTCCGAACACTCGCATCTGGGACCAATCGTGCTCATGGACGTTGGTGACAACATCGGTGGGGGATCCTCGGCAGATTCAACCCATATCCTAAAAGTCGCTAAAGAAATGGGCGTCGATGGTTACCTGCAGAGTCTCTACGACCCTGAGGCGGTCGAGGCATGCGTGGCAGCTGGAGTCGGTGCCGAATTAGCTCTCGATGTTGGCGGTCATACAGATGACATGCATGGTGAACCAATTCACGTGGTAGGAACTGTGGAACTGATCGACGATGGTCCCTACGAAGAAACTCGACCCACGCACGGAGGATTTCGTTTCTACGACGATGGCAAACGTGTTCGCTTCAACACGGTCGACGGCATCACAATCGTGCTGGTTTCGAAGCGGAATGGGAACACCGCACGCGAACAGATGTACTCGATGGGCATCAAGCTCGAGGACTACAAGATCATCGTGGCGAAAGGTGTGAATTCACCCCTTCCGGCGTACCTGCCGATCGCAGCAGAAATCATCATCGTGAACAGCCCCGGAGTCACATCTGCCGATCTCGACACGTTCGAATACAAACGCCGCCGGGTTCCGCTCTATCCGTTTGAGGAACCCGTCTACCCGGAGTAGGCGAATCACGCGTCCGGAACGCAGTCATCAGACTACCGAGCGTCATGGTGCGGAGACGCGCTGCCGCTTTCCCCTTTCCCTAAGTAGGGAGAGGGCCGGGGTGTGGTTGAGATCGAGTGACGGCAACAACGACCACCCAGTACTGCATCCAATCCACCCTCTAACTACCTCCCTGCTCAGGGAGGGAGGACACGACGCTGCCCAACCACCACTTACAGCCACTAAACTTAATCCCATGAAACCTTGGATTACAGCCGGTGAAGCGGTGTCGCCGGATGGCACGCGGCTTGAACTCGTTGAACATGACGGCGAATACATCATCAAGGCCGACTATCTACCCCTAATGTCGACCCGCATGCACCACTCGGAAGTCGAGCTTGCCCGAGTCGTCTGTAAAAAACTCAAACCCGGTGCGAAAGTGATGATCGGCGGACTCGGCCTCGGCTACACCCTGAGATCCACTCTCGATCTGCTCCCGAAAGACGGCAAAGTCGTCCAGGTCGAACTCGTCCCGGAAGTGATCGAATGGAACCGGGGCCCGCTCGGACCTTTCGCCGATCATCCGCTAAAAGACCCCCGAACCGAACTCGCGCAGGACGACGTTTCTAAAGTGATACGCAATGCCCACAACGAATACGACTCCATCATGCTCGATATCGACAACGGCCCGTCGCCTCTGGTCGACGAGCGCAACGCCTGGCTGTACACCGACAGCGGCTTACAAGCGATTAGGAAAGCACTGAAAAACGGTGGTCACGTCGCTATATGGTCGGCAGATGACGAGCCATCATTCCCTGCACGAATGCGACACAACGGTTTTCGTGCCGAGCGACATCGCATCCAGGCGCACAAAGGAAAAGGCGGAATACGTCACGTGATATTCACCGGTCGTAAAACTTAGCCTGCTATCTTTTACGTAGTCCTCTACCACCGACACCTAACTAACCACAGAGATCACCATTGACCTCAAGACAAGAACGTCGACAAAACAAGTCGAGCAACTCCTCCGGTACAGGCCAGAAAAACTGGATGATGTGGGGCGGAGCGGCAGTCGTTGTTATCGCTGTCGTAATCGTTGCATTCGTTGCCTTTTCTCCGTCAAACGACGGTGGCACTCTCGAGGAAGAGGCGATCGTTTCGGGCGGCTCGCTCATCGGCGACCCTAACGCCCCGGTAACCCTCGTTGAATTCGGGGACTTTCAGTGACCTGTCTGTGCAAGATTTGCCCTCGGGCCAGGGCAACTGATGATTCGTGAGTACGTAGACACCGGGCGCGTCAACATTCTTTTCAGGCACTTCCCGTTTATCGGAGATGAGTCGTGGCGAGCGGCTGAAGCATCCGAATGTGCCGCCGAGCAAGAACGATTCCACGAGTACGAAGAAACCGTTTTCGTGAACTGGAACGGCGAGAACGAAGGCGGCTACTCTGACGAGAATCTCCGCATCTTCGCCGAGATGACAGGACTCTCTATGGATCAGTTCGATGACTGCATGAGCACTAATAAGTACCTCCCCAAAGTTCAGGCCGACCGAGATGCAGCCATTGATGCCGGAGTTAACTCGACGCCGACGTTCTTCCTGAACGGCGTGAACATTGGCGGACTTCGGGACTATGGCTACTATCGGGTTCGAATCGAAGAGGCTCTGAACGAAGTAGGCGGTTAGCGTGTGACGGGTCAGGAATTCGAGTCAGCCGTCGTCATTGATCGACCGTCAAAGCTGTGGCTGTTCATCGCCCTGCTTGGACTCGCCGGGCTTGCCGTTACGACCTATCTGACTTCGAACGCACTCTCACACACTGAAGTTGACTGTAGTCTCAGCGGCTGTAACACCGTGCTTGGCAGCGGATGGTCGAAGATTCTCGGCATCCCTGTCTCGGCGTTCGGCATGGCGACATACGCTCTGATCATGCTCGGTGCGCTCCACGCCTATCAATCACCTGTAGACGATCTACGAGGACGACGAATTGTGGCTGGAGTCGCCGGTGTCGGTGTGCTCGCCTCGATCTACCTGACAACTGTCGAACTCTTCATCATCAAAGCCGTCTGCCAATACTGCGTAACGTCTGCCGTACTGGTGGTCATCGTGGCTGTAGCGCTGGTAGTAGTGGCGCGAAAAGAAGGCTCACTCTGGCTGGCGATTCGCCGACGCTAGGTGAATGCTCACTGATCCTCTCTCCCTTCAGGGGAGAGGGAGTAAGGCAGGTGCGCTACCCCTCGTCACCCGGTAAGAAATTGTCGATTAGCGAGGCGCACCGTTTTAGCGCCTGCTCGGAATCGAGACCATCGCAGAGAATCACCATATTTCCGACGATCGCCCAATCCTGATAGGTCGGTCCAGGCGCTTGCCTTGAACCACCACTCGAAACGTCAGTGACACCCCGGGCCTGCCAGCGATCCTTCACGCCTTCAGTCCAGACCTGACTGTCACGCTTTGCCTCGAATTCGGCTCCAGTCGCGTCGATTGCCAACTGCTTCCCGCTCGAAACAGCGAGATCGTGCGAAGTGTAAAAGCGAATCTCGTAGTCATGGCGATCGTACGGATCCAGTCCCCAGAAACCTTTCCAAGCATCGAGACCGTCAGGAAGACCTTCAACATCGTAGTGCTTGGACGCCTTCAGACCGAACGCTTTCAGATCATCGATCGTGTAATCGGCCGGAGCTTCTCGAACTTGGACGAAGTTCTCAACGTTGTCACTGCTACCACCACACGCAGCGAGAGCAACAATGAGCAGAGCAAATACAACAACAATCCCGTATCTACTACGTCGACGATCCCGACCAGTCATAAGAGACTCCCTGAAAACAACTCAGATTATTCCGACAGTATATGCCACCACTCAGTGATCGCGACCGAACGGCGAACTCACGTCTGCCTCAGTGATGACCGAATCGCCGAAAACAATCGAATTCCCGACCGTAGCAAAGCGAAGTGGAGGGCTCTAGCGGTTGTGATCACCGAGTTAGATAATCACAACCGCTAGAGCAAGCCCGATAGACTTCAGTGTTATAGCCTTATGCCTTCGTTGGCTTTTCGTAAATAGGCGCACTCGTTCGTGGCACGTTCGGCCACGGTCTCGTCCAGCTTTCGTAGCCGAAAGATGGATCCTGCGACATGTCGCCGTTCTGGGCCAGTCGATCATCCATCGATCCGTCGATCGATGCCATCAATTCCTGCGTAAGTTCCGTTTCCAATCGACGCACGATATCAGCGAACTCTGGGTTGTCGTAAAGATTCACCTGTTCCTGCGGATCGTTCAGCATGTCGAACAACAGCATCTCGCCAGTGCGGTATTTGTGCAGCTTGTAGCGACCATCGAAGTTCATCCAGCCATCACCGAGCAGTCCAAAAATGTTCTCTCGACCCGCATCGCCCGGCATGCCTTCACCCGGCAGCGGTTGTGCGTCGTACCAGCCCGGCTGCTCAACTCCTGCCCAACTCAGCATCGTCGCAGTAACGTCTCGTAGTTCGACGTTTGCGTCCTGCACCTGACCGGCTTCGATCCCAGGCCCCATCGCCACCATCGGCACGCGAATAGCCGATTCGTAGAACGACGCTTTTCCGATCAGGTTGTGATCGCCAAGGTAGTCGCCGTGGTCTGACGAAAGAATCACATAGGTATTCTCGAGTAGACCTTTCTTGCGAAGTGCGTCCAGTATCGCCCCGACCTCGAAATCGATCTGCTGGACGAGTCCTGAATAGTGCTTTCTCACAGTATGCTTCGTGTCATCAGGAAACTCGGTGTAATCGACACCGTTCCACGGACGCTTGTTACCATCTACATTGCCCTGTCGAAGTTGCGGAGTGTGCCCCGGAACTTCCGGTGCTGCTTCGGGAAGTTTCGATTCGTCAATGCCTTCCAAGAACCGTTCGTCGGGATCGTACGGGCAATGCGGGCCAGGGAATCCGACCATCATGGCGAACGGCTGCCCTGAACCGTATGCGTCGATAAATTTCACCGCTTCTGAGCCAACATACCGATCCCACGAGTGCTCCCACGGGATGTCGTGAATCACCGCACCTTTGTTCTCGTGGTAGCCGTCCATCTCATTTCCGTGCAGCTTGCGTAGACCGTGACGACGCAGGTAGTGGTAGTAATCATCCCTCACCTCAAGCCACCGCTTGTCCTCGCAAATCACCCGGTACTGGAACCCACGTCGCTCGTCCCAGGGATAGAAGTGCATCTTGCCGATACCGGCAGTGTAGTAACCGTTTTCGCCAAGGATTTCTGGCCATGTGCGAAGACCCGCATCTCGCCAGTCAGCACGCAAGTTGTGGAGGTTGCCTGTCACGCCGTTTCGCATCGCGTTCATACCGGTTAGCAACGCAGTTCTCGCAGGCACACAGATAGGCGAAGCTGAGAACGAATTCGTGTACCGCACGCCGTTTTCGGCTATCGAATCGATATTTGGGGTTTGCAGCCAATCAGCACCGTTGCAACCGGCGAAATCGGCACGGAACTGATCTGGAAACAAGAAAACGATATTGGGTCGCTGTTTATCTGCTGACAATTTTTCTCTCCAGCATGTGTGCTTCTACGATGAACCAAAGGTTGCGGGTTAGAACATCACGTTGGATGCGTAAGAATCTGTCGGAAGACTAAGCCACTATCGAACCGGTATCAATGCCGATTCGGCCTAGAGGCCGTAACCTTGAACCAGTGAATAAAGAAGTAGCCGCAACTAAACAGCCACAAAATGCGCCCGGTCATCTCGTCCCGCTCGGAAAGACCGATCTTCAAGTTAGCCCGATTGGAACCGGAACCTGGCAATGGGGTGGTGCGTTCTATTGGGGATACGGACGCTCCTACACTGACGTTGATATCGCTGGCGCTTATTCAGCGAGCACCGAACACGGCATCAACTGGTTCGATACCGCCGAAATCTACGGTCGGGGGCAATCTGAACGAATAATTGGTGGGCTAGTCAACGGAATTGACGCAACTCGCAATGCGCCTTCAACAACGCCGTTTGTTGCCACGAAATTCTTTCCGTACCCGTGGCGCTGGCACCGATCATCACTCAAACAAGCGGTCAAGGCAAGCCTACGACGACTCAACGCCGACTCGATCGATCTCTACCAAATCCACTTCCCGCTTCGCCCTCGTAGTTTCGAATACTGGGTAGATGCCCTCGCCGATGCCGCACAAGACGGACTCATCGAAGCAGTAGGGGTTTCGAATTTTTCGGCAGATCAGACAAAACGGGCTCACGAAATGCTCGATCGGCGAGGCATCATTCTGGCATCGAATCAGGTCAGTTTCAGCCTGCTGAATCGCAAGATCGAATCGAATGGTGTGCTGGAAACCTGCAAAGATTTGGGCGTATCAGTGATCGCATACGGTCCCCTCTCGGAAGGTTTGCTGACAGGAAAATACCGAACTGACAACCCACCGCCACTGCTGAGAAAATGGCGCTGGGCGAGAAAACGATTGAAGTTACTACCACCGTTGATATCGCTAATGAACGATATTTCGAGTGCGCACAACGCTTCGGTATCTCAAGTAGCGTTGAACTGGCTGCTTTATAAAAATACGCTGCCGATCCCCGGAGCAAAGTCGGTGATGCAAGCAACCGACAACGCATCATCAATGCAATGGCAACTTGCACCCGACGAATTCGAAGCCCTCAACGAAGAGACAGGGCGATACCTTTCCAGCGACGGATAATCCCGAATTACCCCTCGGCGGACGGTTCCACTTGCTCCGAATCAACCTTGGGCGAAGAAATCACCGCGCTTAGCTTCTCGTGCAAGGTTTCCGCATCCGTCGAGGCTACAAACCACGTTTCGGAGGCTGAGACGCCCTGCTTGATAACAATCTCAATTCCAGTCTTGACGCCCAGAACACTCCACAGTTTCGAAATACTCTGCCTGTCGGGTCGTGCTTGGGAGGCAGTCCGGGTCATTCTCGACAAAGGCTCAGCGACACGAACCACCTCGATATCGGCAACCGCAATCACCGCCGATTTCATTCCCAAACGAATATCGAACTCCTCACCAGAAACACGCAGGCTCATCGTCAGGTAGTTGAGCATCACAAACATCGTCATGAGCGAACTGATACCGAAGGCAAGGTAAAACGCAAGCGCACCGCCGCCGGAAACGACTGGCTCGTCGATAAGCCCCTTCACCGCCACTCCGGTCAGAGCACCTGCCGTGACTCCGAGCATCAAGCCAAGAAACGCAAACATGCGCCCAGAGGATTTCACCTGTTGAAAATAAACCGACTGCTGTGCCATGGATTCGGGTATTGATCTCCTGAGATTGCGCAACCACTAATTTTGCCAGACTAACTCGACTTCAAGCCGTAAAACAAGATTGATGCGGTAGAACTATTTTGATTTGCATGTGCCTGTTTATACGTTATTACGATATGCCGAAATATCCGAAGTTGATATGCGCGCCCACACTGGTGTACAGCGCTGTTGATCATCCAAGGATTTGTGATCAGTTGCGCTAAGCAAAGCGAGATTTACGGCAATGAGTAGCGGCAAACGACAGTCGATGTGGCAAAGCTTCGAATGAATCTTGATCACTCACGAATGACTCAGGTGCTGAACAACCTGATTTTGAACGCCAGCAAATTCTCACCGCAAGGGTCGATGATCATGGAATTGCTCAATGACGGATGCAAATCGATGCCATTGACTAGGGAACTGGAATTGCGCCCGAACAAGCCGAAACCGTATTCGATCCGTTCTATCGAATCGAAGCCGATTCAGCAAAAAGCGTTCCCGCTCTGGTCTTGTCCCGCACGTGGCAAGAACAATCGTCCGACTGCACGGCGGCAACACCACAGTTGAATCAGGTAATACAACCGGATCGACTCTCCGCGTAGTTTTGCCGCTTGAACAAAACGCCTGGCTACTGCGGTATCACCGGCAACACGAGGTGTGACGGCCTCGCCGACGAGTGGAAAATCGTCTGATGAGCAACCCGTAATTTAGCGTCCGACCAGTAGTCTTTACCAGTGTTGTGGTTGCGATCGAAATTCGGAAAATCCGAACTCGAAATCGACAATCGTAACCGCTGCCCCGGCTTGAACATACAGCCGATCGGATTCAGTTTAACTGTGTACTCAGCTATCTCATCCGGTTCGAGCAGAGTTGGATTTTCGTAGCCATTCCGGTATTGAGCGCGCATGATTCCGTAAGTGAGGTTCACCGCCAGACCATCTTCATATACAACTGACAGCTTGGCCGCCCAGTCGGTATCAACACCGTCGGTTTTGCCCCAGAGTTTGAGCGAAACAGGACCGATAACCTCCAGCGCCAAATCGAACACCGGGAAGTCGTAGACGAGTATGTCCTGACGGTGGTCGTGGGGCGATTGATCGACCGGAGCCGCCTGTGAATCGGCACGCATCAGGCTCATGACGGGATCACGTGGATCGTAGATGTATTCGTCAGTTTCGTTTTCGTCTGAAGTTGGTTTTTCGAGCGACAAGGAACCGTCACCGCCAACAGTGTTTGCACCACCCTGAGAGTGCAGATAGAACTCTGTGTACTCAGTTCGTGCCAACGGCCACTCGTTCTCACCACGCCACTTATCCTCACCTAACACCCACATCTGCACCGGTGCCTCTTCAGCCAACCGGTTGTCGACGCCTTTCAAGTCAAAGTCGTACCAACGTGCGATCAGATCGGCGTAAGTCGTCGCGGCGTCAGGACCGTAGTCGACCGGACCGATCTTCCCGATGTACTGAGTCGCGTCGTGCCCCCACGGCCCGATAATCAGTCGGTGTTTGTCTCGCAAGTGTTCGGGTCCGTTGGTAATTAGCCCTTCGTAGTGATCGATAGTTCCTATCAATCTGTCCCACCAACCGGTGATCTGATAAACCGGAGTCTGAATCTTCGGATGGATATCACCGAAATGCTGGAACTCGCCGTTCTGCTCTCGGTGGTACGCCTGCAGCTGGGGATCGAGTCCAAAAAACACTTTGCCGGGAATCTCACTAAGCGGCAACCACCACATGTACTTGCCACGTTCAACTTCATCCCAACGCTTCGAGGCTTCAGCGGGAGTCGTTGCACCGTCGGTAAGCTCGGCGCGACGCCGCATGTCGGCTGCCATCATGTAAGCCCACTCAAGACGACGACCCGTTTCGAAAATTCCGAAGTTGATATCGAGGATGTTCTGCGAAATTCCACTGGCGAGAGTGGATGCTAGGCTCGGCGGCTGCGAGTCGAGCATCATCCAGATCGCCCAACTGGCGTTCGAATGTCCCCAGGTACCGACCCGACCATCGCTCCATTCGAGCTTTGCAGCCCACTCGATCGTGTCGTAGCCATCGGGCGTGTCGTGCGTTTCGGTGCGCTCCCGCCACATCCACTCGTAATCGCCGTCAGAGGTGTAACGCCCCCGGAAATCCTGCACCACAACGCAGTAGCCACGCGCCGCGAGATCGGTAGCAATCTCGATATAGCGAGGTGTCAACTTCTGGTACGGAGTGCGACACACAAGTGTCGGGTATTTTCCGTTGTCGGCTGGATGATAGACATCGGCGCGTAGTACCACGCCGTCACGAGTCGTCATCTCAAAGTTGCTTTCGGTAACGACTTCGAGCGGGCTTAAGTTCGGATATTTTTTGTCGGATGTGGTCATGGTTGCGCATAGTAACGACTGATTGGCTACCGACGTTGCCCTCACGCGTCCCAAGCGGCATTCCGAGGGATCCGGCGGCTGGGAGGTTCTGCACGACCCGCGTCGTCATGCAGGGATCGAATGTTCATGGAATATTGCGAAACTCAACCGGTCACATTGAACGTAAACGGCGAACTTAGCGGATTTTCAACGCACTGGCCAGGTCCATCCGCTTTGATCGGGGCCACGATAACGAGATTCGGCTCCTACCCTTCAGGCCACGGGACCTTCATCCCCTCATCGCCCCAGATCAGCGTGCCATTCCACGCCTGTTTCGCTTCAATATCTCGAGGTCCCTTCATCTCGGCGGTCGTAAGTCGCGCACCGATGTGGACCATCACGAGCTGCTTTACACCTGCTTCGGCCGCTGTCTCGGCAGCGCCCAGAATCGACGAAGAAGCATCGGCATGTTCGTTGCCGTACATCCGGTCGTGCGATTCCCAGCACATCATCATCAGAACATCAGCACCACGAGCAAGATCGGTCACCGTGTCGCATGGAGCCGTGTCACCAGTAAGCACCACCGAGCCATCAGGTGTGTCGATTCGATACGCCAATGAATCGAGGTATGGCTGCACATGATCGGCAGGCGCAGCGGTGACTTCCCAACTCGAACCCGACTTTATCAGCCCCGGTCCCATATTGAGGGGGTTCACATCTGGTTTGCTTCGTGGAAGTTCACCCCCACGGTCCTGGAACGTTATCTGCGAGGCCGGATGATTTACCCGGGCGATCCAGTCGTGAGCAAACAATCCCGTGTTTTCATCAAGAATTCCGTTGGTGAACTCTTCAGTCAATCTAGGGCCGTACACGTTTAGGGTTTTGTCACGCGGGATCATCTGATCCCATCGAGTCAAGATGAAGGTCGGGAAGTCGGCGTCATGATCGAAGTGATGGTGGGTAAAGAAAACGTCGTTGATATCGGTGGTTGAAATACCGTTTCGCGCCAGCTTCCATGTCGTCGCAGGGCCGCAGTCGAACAACAGCTTTTCATCGCCAGCCTGAACGACATAAGCGGAACCAAATCGGCCAGGTAACGGTGTCGGCGTCCCACAGCCAATGATCGTAACTTCAGGTGTTAACGGCTTCTTTGCGCCCATGCTGACTCCACTTTGAATCGTGAACGAATGATCTCATGGCGAAGAGTACACCACGCACAATAATCCAATATCACTGAGACGAATTTGGGGCTCGCCTTTAGGTCATCATTTCGTGGTGACTGCCATCAGGTGACCGGTGGCAGCGAGAAGCGTGGGTTCGGTCTCAAGCGTGCGAATAATTTCAAGCGGTCTTTCTCGCAGTTCAGGATTATCCATCCAGTCGGCTGAAGGCTCATCAAGCTATACGGACCTTCGACGGAGAGCAGTTCTTACACTTGAAACCCGCAGTTTCGACTTCGCTCTGAAGTTCTTCGACCGGTGTAGGTGCGCCGAAGTAAACCATCCCGGTTTCTCTCCCTGATTCACGAAGTTTCCCTCGGGAAGACTGGCATCGTGAATTGTCACATCCTCATCGCTTTTCGAATATCCAGACTCAACTCCGTACAAAACGGACATAAATCGGGAAATTGCAGCGGCAAAAAGCTTGCCTGCCTGCCTGAGCACTCATTCGGCTTCGCGCAAAGCCTGCTCGCTATCATTTCTTTCAGTGAGATGGTGTAGCGGGCCCAAAAAAACAGTACGGCATCGATAGATGAATCAGGGATATCTAGATACTGGGCATCACCGATCTCAGCGCGGGCGAGGCTGGAAGAATCCGGCTGATCTGATTTCGTCCGGGCTTGGTCAATGTGCTTGTGGACAGGATTAATCAGATGGACTTGATACCCACGATCAGCCAGAAAAAACTGTGGATACCGGCTGCACCACCGACATCTAGAACTTTAACCGGTGGTTCAAGGAGAAACCGCGTCAACAACTCTCGCGTTCGATAAAGTTTGAGAAGACCGTACCAGTTTGTTAATCGTTCTGCTTCGTTTTGGTGGGAGTAGTAATCGCCTACCGTCACGCTCGCAGGGTGCATGACAAGGTAAGGAGCGAGTTGTTACCCGGCTACGTCTGAGGCTCCGGAGATATCGGTTGGCGCTGATCCTGACATCGCCAGTTCCATCATCTGGAGCATTCGGTCCTGGAACATTTTTAGCTGCTCCATCACTGCCATCAATTCATCGATCCATTCTGGATCTTCACGATCGAGATCGACTCGAATCTGCATATGCCCAACATCAACACCCAAACCAAGCTGCTTCTGAAGTAGCTCACGAGCCCCACCGGTTGACTGCTTAAGCGACATCGTTGCGCGAGTTTCCCTAGCGCTGATGAGTTCGATGCCCGCGATTTCGGCCATCACCCGCATGCGTGTGGTCTTCATCAACAGTGTGACGTGGGTGGGCATCGGCCCGAATCGGTCGCGTATTTCTTCGTCGATACCGTCGATTTCCGATTCCGTCTGAATTCGCGCTAACCGATGATATATCGACAGTCTCTGAGCGAGATCCTCGATGTAGCTATCGGGAATTCGAGCATCGATACCAATATCAACTCTCACCGTCGAGAACTCAGGGACCGCCGGTTCGACAGGCCCGTCGCTGTTCTCAGCTTCTTTTAGTTGACGAACAGCTTCGGCGAGAAGCTTGGTGTAGAGATCGAATCCAATCGCTGAAATCTGGCCCGACTGATCTGCACCAAGCAAGTTCCCAATTCCACGGATTTCTAGGTCACGGAGTGCGATCTGGAATCCTGCGCCAAGTTCCGTGGCGGCCAGAATCGTGTTGAGTCGCTGCTCGGCTTGCTCGGTGAGTGCCTTCGCACGAGGAACCATCAGGTACGCATAAGCCCGGTTTGCCCCTCGACCAATACGGCCCCGCAACTGGTACAGCTGTGAAAGGCCGAACATATCGGCACGATCAACAATCAAAGTGTTGACATTGGGAAGATCGATACCCGACTCGATGATCGTGGTGCAAAGAAGAACGTTGAACTCCCCACGATCGAAAGCCGCCATTACCTTTTCGAGCTCATCTTCAGGCATCTGCCCATGACCGATTTGGACATTCGCTTCGGGTACCAGTTTCTGTAGCTTGTTCCCAACGAGTTCGATGTCTTTCACACGGTTATGAAGATAGAAGACCTGCCCACCACGATCGAGTTCACGCAAGATCGCTTCACGCGTAAGGTCGTCGCTCTCTTCGGAAACATATGTCTTGATCGGTAGCCGCTCTTCGGGTGGTGTCTCGATAGTGCTCATGTCACGAACACCGGCCAGCGACATGTGCAACGTGCGAGGGATCGGTGTTGCGCTCAAGGTCATCACATCGACCTGCGTACGCAATCGTTTCAAGCGTTCTTTGTGCGACACACCGAACTTGTGCTCTTCATCAATGATCACCAGCCCGAGATCTTTGAATCGAACGTCTTTTTGAAGCAATCGGTGCGTTCCGATAACAATATCTGCGCTACCGTTTGCAACCCTGGTGATCGTTTCTTTCAGCTGACGATCCGTTCGAAACCTCGAAAGCATATCGACCGAAGCTGGGAACGGCTTCAGCCGTTCCGCAAACGTTTCAAGATGCTGCTGGGCAAGAACAGTGGTTGGAACGAGAATTGCTACTTGGCGACCCGACTGCACAGTCTTGAACGCCGCCCTCAGGGCGATCTCAGTCTTTCCGTAGCCGACGTCACCGCAAACGAGCCGGTCCATCGGTTGCGCCGATTCCATATCGGCTTTTACAGCTTCGATCGTGGTCAGTTGGTCGGGCGTTTCCTCGTACGGGAAGCTGGCCTCAAGCGAATCCTGCCACGGTGTATCAGCAGTCGCCGCGAATCCAGTCGCCATTTGCCTCGATGCATATAGTGCTATCAGTTCGCCGGCGAGTTGCTCAGTCGCCTTCTTGGCACGAACTCTCGCCTTGCTCCATTCCTGCGTGCCCAACCGGGTGAGTTTCGGAGCTGAATCGGCGGTGCCGTGATAGAGCTGGATGCGATCGAGATGCTCGGTCGGCACGTAGAGTTTGTCATTTTCGGCGTATTCGAGAACCAGATACTCCTGACCCCCCGATCCCATGACCTGAGTTCCGATGAATTTGGCTACGCCGTGCTCAACGTGAACCACATACGATCCGGGCTTGAGTTGTTCGAGTGTCGGTCCTTTTCGAATGGGGCGTTTGCGAACCCGATGTCGCTCTTTTTGAATACCGAATACTTCAGCATCACTGAGGATCGACACCTGGGTGCCATCGGAAGCATCGATCGAGAATCCTGTGAGCAAATGACCGCTAACAACGTGGATTTCGCCAGGTTCCGGGGCGTTGTCAATCGTCTTCAGCAGACTGGTCCGCACACCGTTCTCTTCGGCAAGTTCGTGGAACCGCTGAGCGTGGTTGGTAATCACCACCGTGCGTTTTTTCTCGGGAATACCCTTGCGGATGACTCCGAGTGCAGTTTCAACGCCACCGCTGACTAGAGTAGGAAGTTGAAGCGGAAGTGGCAGCGCTCCACCAGGGAGCTCCTCGGCATCAACGCCCCATGGCGACAAAGTCACGCTCTTGGGACGCGCATGCATCGCATCTGCAATAAATCCCCAATCGATGTGGGGTTGCGCAAACCCGATCGGAACATCCCCGCGCTTCTCTTTCATCGCACGAAGTTGCACCATGCGGCGATCCTGCGAACGTGCGGTCTCTTCGATAGCACCGGGACGCAGCACAATCATAAGGCTCTCGGCAGGTAGGTAGTCAAAAATATTGCCCAGGTTGAAGAATCCTGCGTAGAACGAAATCTCATCGAGCACCTCGCCCTCAAGCGCACGGCTGAGTTCCGATGGAATTCGACGTTGCGCCTCTTCAGAGGTGCCGATCAGGTCCATCTTGCCGAGAAGCTCTTGAACCTGATCTTCATCAGCAAGCCGAGGTAGGGTTTCAAGTGCTGGAGGTATCGTGACTCTGCGAAATTTGCCAGCCGAACGTTGCGTTTCAGGATCAAAGTACCTGATGCTCTCAACTTCATCGTCGAACAGTTCAATCCGAACTGGTTTGTCACGAGAAACCGGGAATATATCGAGGATTCCGCCACGGCGTGAGAAAGTGCCTGGGATCTCGACTGTTGGCTCGTGCCCGTAACCCATTTCAACCCACTGCCGAATCTGTGTTTCAAGGTTAATCCGGGTACGAACGCTCAATGCGTGCGTCGATGAATCGAACACAGGCCGTTCGAGAGTCGATTGTGCAGCGGCGTTCACCGAAGCAATCACCAATGGCTGATTCACGCCCTTCACTTCACCACGTAAAGCTGCAAGAGCACGGAGGCGGTTGTGACTCGCTCCACGGTCTGGAACATATCGCTCAAAAGGTATGTCTTCCGACTCCGAGAAATGGAAAACCGGAGCGTCGTCGCCAAGCCACGTAAACAGGCGATCGTGTAACTTTCGAGCACTCTCAGGATTCGGGGTCAAAACGAAAACTGGCGCGCCTGACTCGCGCCAAAGGGCCGCCACCGTACATTCGGTGGCAGGATCTGGTGCTATCACTGCCGCCTGTGCTCTTGGAGCACGGAGGCTATTTAGTAGCGCCGCAAACTGCTCGGTTTCACCCAGCAGCGGGAGCAACCCCGATAGGCTCATTCAGTTTTCCGTACACCCGAAATTCGGGTTTCGCGCTAACGTGGTTAGGAACCGTATCCAACACCTCTCCCACACAGGAAAAGGACCATCGGACAAAATCCGGTGGCCTTAGTGTAGTTCTATGCTAGCACTGAGAGGCCGCAACGTTACAAAATAACCACTACCGATTGTGGTGACTGTGCAGCATATTGCTTCACAATAAAACGGCGAACTATATTCTCTGGATAGCTTCGCTCCGACAAGTCTTACAACGAACAACGGCACGATGGCGAAAAACAACAAGCAACCAAAACGAATCGTCGTAAAGCTCGGTACCAACCTACTTACCAGTGGAAAGGATTCGCTTGATCTCGAAACTATCGGCGATATCTTCACGCAAGTCGCAGCGGTAAAAGCTTCGGGCATAGAAGTGCTAATCGTGACCTCTGGTGCCGTGGCAGCAGGAAGAGATTCGCTCTCCCGTACCTCGGGTAAAGACAAGCTTCAGCGAGGAACGGTTGCATATCGCCAAGCACTTGCAGCCCTCGGTCAGCCGCAGCTGATGATGACTTTTGAGCAACTGTTCGCAGAACACAATGTCGAAGTTGCCCAGGCGCTCATTTCTCGTGGCGATCTACAAAGCCGATCGCGCTATCTGAATGTCCGCAACACCCTCGATGCACTTCTGTCGATCGGTGCGGTACCGATCCTCAATGAAAACGATGTGGTAGCGGTCGAAGAACTGGCTGGCGAGGTCTACGGCGACAACGATCGCCTCTCTGCGATGGTCGCAAACACGGTCGACGCTGATTTGCTGATACTTCTTGGTGACATGGACGGTCTGCACGTAACAGATCCCCACATCGATCCGAATTCCGAACTCATATCTACAGTGGACAAAATTGACGACACCATAGAAAAAGCCGCCCGCGGTCCGCACGATCGACGAAGTAGGGGTGGGATGGCGAGCAAACTCGACGCCGCGCGCCTTGCCATGGATTCAGGTATTCCCATGGTCATCGCCTCGGGAAGAATCGCCGGAGTGATCGAAACGATCTGCAATGGCGAGCAGATCGGCACACGTTTCGTATCGAGTGTGTCCCACCGTGAAAGCCGAAAACGCTGGATACTCACCGGCCGAACCGAACATCGCGGCAGCGTTGCTGTCGACGCCGGTGCTGCAAATGCCATCAAGAGCAGAGGCAACAGCCTCTTGCCGATTGGGATCGTCTCGGTTTCCGGCCCGTTCGAGCGAGGCGATATCATTGAAGTTACAGAAATCGATGGAACAACCATCGGATGGGGACTCGCATCGTACCCATCCAGCGATGTTGATCTAATCAAAGGCGAAAACTCAAAGGCACTCCCCGATCTACTCGGCCACTACTACGGTGCCGAGGTAATCCACCGCAACAACATGGCGTTGCCGTAGACACCGACACGATGACACTCACGACACCAACACTCCACGATCAGGCGAAAGCTGCAAATACGGCTTCTCGTCGGTTGGCCGCGACTTCCACCGAGGTCAAAAATGCCGCACTCATCGCCATCGCCGAAGCAATCGAAGCAAGCCGAGAGTCGATTCTGCGGACGAACGAGCAGGACCTCGAAGCAGCCAAGCGCGACAACATCGATTTCCAACTGCTCGAGCGAATGACGCTCAACAATGCCCGTGTAAAGGCAATGGCAGATGCAGCACGCGATATCGCGGCGCTCGAAGATCCGATCGGCGAGATTCTCGAAAAGCGGGTGCTGCCGAACGGACTCGATCTTGAACGTATTCGTGTGCCGCTCGGCGTAATTGGTGTGATCTACGAAAGCCGACCCAACGTCACCATCGATATCGCAACACTAACCCTCAAAGCGGGCAATGGCGTGGTTCTGCGTGGTGGCAAGGAATGCATCCTCACCAACACCGTTCTCGCTGGAATCGTGAAGAATGCGATTGAGAATGCAGGTATTCCGCGTGACGCCGTGCAGTTCGTCGAAACGACCGATCGTGCACTCGTAAAAGAGATGCTTGAAATGGACGATGTCATCGACCTGATGATTCCGCGTGGGAGTGCCGAGCTGGTCAACTTCGTGGGTCAGAACGCACGTATGCCAGCGATCACCGGTGGCGTTGGCGTCTGCCATACGTATGTCGACGTTACGGCGAACATCGAAGATGCAGTCAACATCGTCGTGAACGCCAAAACCGAACGGCCGACAGTATGCAACGCTCTCGACACAGTGTTGGTTCACCAGAGCATCGCCCGAGAATTCCTGCCAAAACTGGCGACAGAATTCGGTGTTCACGAAGTTGAACTCCGAGCGGACGGGCGCGCCATGAGCATTCTCGATGCCCTCGCCGATGGCGGTAAGGTCGTACCTGCCCAATCCAACGATTTCGGCACCGAGTTCCTTTCGTTGGTTGCGTCGGTGAAAATCGTCGATTCGATGGACGAAGCGATGGACCACATCGCCGAATTCGGATCAAAGCACTCCGAGGCGATTATTGCGGAAGATTCCGCAGTAGTCGAACACTTCTTGAACGAAGTCGACTCTGGTGCTGTATTTGCAAACACTTCGACCTACTTCAACGACGGTGCCCAGTTCGGGCTCGGCGCTGAAGTGGCTGTCTCAACCAACAAACTCCATGCCCGGGGCCCGATGGGACTCAAGGAGATCACCACCTACAAGTGGAAGGTCCGCGGGCACGGCCAAGTGCGAAAATAACGGCAGGCGGTATTCACCATGGCGCAGTTCTACTTTGAACGAGAGGTCCGCACACCCACAGGCGAGTGTTACACGATTTTGGAAGACGGAAAGCCGATTGGTCGACTCGATCTTCACTTCGTACCCGGTTTGGTTCACGGAACGATGGTAGTTTCCGAATCCCAAACCCAGGAGACGATTCAGGAACTGATGTCGATGGTCGACGAAGACCTAACCGACGCAGTTGGAATCGAACGAGAAGACCTCGTGGTTCATGTGCATCAGGGCCGCGATCTCGGCGTATTCACCCACGACAACGCCACTCTCCACGAAGGTCAGGACGAAGGGCCACCGCCATCGTCCGGGGCGTAGGGTTCGGCAACGACATATTTCGCGTCAGCCAACGTTGATCTAAGAAGAAAACATCGCCTTCCCGACCTTGCTGGATGGACCTGCGACGAGCGATTCGCCATCTGCGAGCGACAGCAGGCTATTCAGCGCGCTCGACTCGCCCACGCTTTCGTTCAGCAACGCTCTTGCCTGCGAAAGCACGTTCTTTTCTCCACGACAACGTTCCGAACAGCTGGCCTTCCTTGCCATCAAGACCAAGCGAATCGAGACCTTGTTGCATCCCGTACTGGGCAGTGACGTTATTAAGGCTGGCGACAAACATGGCTGAAACATCATAAAGCCGTACTCAAGTTCAGCGCCTAAGCAAAAGTAACCACTGAGAACATGAGACTTTAATCGTCGAACACGTCTAGCAGCGCCTGGATATAGCCGTTGGCGTACGCTCGGCCCTGATGCCCCCAAGCCGTATCACCGGTCGTTATGGGCACATGGTCATTTACCAAAACTCCGTCGAATCCAATCTCTTTATAGATCTTCAACGCCCGCACCATGTCGACGTGTCCAGTGTTGATAAACTCCTCGACAAACGGCTCACCTGCATTCGAAACGTTCCTGAAATGAACGTACAGAATCTTCTTTCGTTCGCCGAAATAGCGAATCATGTCGTAGATACCTTCACCCGCTGCATCAGCCATCTCAGAGATCGTTCCCTGACAGAATTCGATGGCGTTCGATGGCGAATCGACAATCTCAGTCAGTCGCTTGTAGGCGGCGAAGCTGTTCAACAGTCGCGGAACACCGCCAACAGAATCGACTGGCGGATCAGCGGGATGAATCCCAATTCGAATACCCTCTTCTTCGGCGACTGGCGTGATGATCCTGATCCAGTATTCGAGGTTCTCCCACATCTCCTCTTCGGTATACACACGCCCGTGGGTCAGCGGTTCATCGACATGCCGAGAATGGTCGTAGGCTGTTACCCGTGTGCCCGCTCTATGCGGTGCATTTTCCGAGTTACGCCAAACTCCCGAAGGCATCCAGTTGTAGCCGAAGATCGGAATGCCAGCACGTGCGATGTTCCGAATCGTGTAAATCATGTTCTCGATCTGCTCATCGCGCTTCGGACCACCGAGCATGATTTGATCGTAGAACGCACTCGGGACGTTTTCGAGCGCTTCCAGGTGGAGACCATGCGATTCGACTCGCTTCCGCAAAGCTACGAGATCGTACAGTTCCCAATTCGCATCTCCGGGAACGACAGCGAAACGTTCGTGCGCTGCCTTCCCGGTATAAGACTGCAAAACGATGTCCGTAGCACCGTACTGGGCCGAGAACGTGAGTAGCTCTTCGAGCGGTGTATCACCTTTATTTGTCTCGTTGGTGAAGTTAAATCCTAGTCGCATGATTATCTTTCAAGCATTGCAAAGCAATCGTTCGCGGTATGTTCAGGTGAGTGTAAGGAAACGACCTCAAGGTACTGAAGGCCCAACCTTTTTATCGCCTCCATCATCAGTCGGTTGTACTCGATATTTCGTGGCAGATATTTGGCGATCATCATTTCTTGATCGGAAGCACAGGCATAGAAACGTTCAACACCCCGAACTCGCTCTTCAAGCAATTCGTCACTCGCAGCCAGCCAGACAACCGACACTCTGTCGATTTCGCCCATAAACTCGGCAACTCGTTTCGTCTACATCGCCCAGCCTTCGTAGACGATCGGAAAGCTCCAGTCAGCATGTGCCCTGGTCCCAGCTTCGATCCCGGCCATATCTCCTCGTGCATTCCCATGCCATCGGCGAGAAGATCATCCACCGAGCGAGTGATTTAGTAATCCCGGTAGTCGATTTCGTCCATTGCGTGCGAACGCGGGTGGGTGTCGGCGGTAGTTACCGATTTGATCGCTAGGCCAATGTCATCCGTCTAAATGCACCGCAGCTAATGCGGGCTGCAATCGAACGCGCAATCGACGACTTCCCGACCATAGGCGAACCGCCATACATCAGAACTTTCGGATGCGTCATTTAGAAAATTCTCCCTCATCCTAGCCTTCTCCCCCCAGGAAAAGGGACTCGATAGTCGGAATTGACCATTCAAGCCGACAATACCAAGAAAACGTCTTAATAAGACTCGAAGAGTTTGCCCCAGGGCGTTTTCATCGCTTCGTTGACCCGTTTGCGGCCGATCATAGGTAACCAGAACTTGTTGTGGTATACGTTCGATGCCCAGTAAGCCCATGGAGCGATTGGCGACCGAAGAAGCATGCCTTCAAGCGGCTTCAGCGGGCCATGATAGATCAATTTTTGGCCACGTGAAGCCAGAGTATTTTCGTTGCCGGCAAAATTCCAGTTCACATCAGCGATATCATCGCCAACAACTTCGATTTCCTCAGGTTTGCCAACTCCCAATCCCATCTCGTGACCAATTCGAATCATCGGAATCAACATTGGATCGAGACCCATCATTTTCGCAGCTACGGCATCGACAGCCACCTGATCGGCAGAAGCAAGAATCACGTTCTTGTTATGGATACGCATCGCTCGCGGACCTGGACCGTCACCAGCGAACGTCCCGTCCATCACAGCGAACAAGCCCGAGTGAATTTCTTTCTGGATCTGCAACAAATCGACTAGGGTTTCGTGAATTACCGAATGAGTCCAGTGACGGTATCGGTGTAACAATCCACCAAAGGCATTTTTGAGCGCACCTGTCATCGTTGTGAACACGTGAGTCTTCACCGTGGGCAGTTGAACAATATTCGTACCCGGGAACACCTCCGGAATATAGAGGCCATCTTTGTAGACATCGTCCAGCACCAGCATCTTGGCCGTGGGCTTGTATGGAATCCACGTCACCGGTGGTACGTCGAGCGTAATGTGATCGAGGCCCAACCTATCTTCGACGACCTTGTGCTTGTTCTTCTCGCGCCCCTCGACCGGATTGACCACGACAGTGCCGTTGTGTGCCGCCGTCAGCTTGTCGAATCCATCGGATTGCAGCTTCTGCACCACACCGTCGATCTGCCAGGGGGTCGATGAACACGCGGGGTAGTAGTGCTGCCACGAAATGTTCACTTTCAGGAACGTGTCGATATCGGGCGTGAGTGCGGTCTGGTAGTCGGCTAGGTCCAGCAACCGGGCGTAATCGTCGATTACGGTCTCGGGCGTGGTGTAGATAACCGCAACCTTGCCCATTTTGGGTTCGGCGTGTGGAATGTCGAGTTGAGTCAGAACTCGCCCATCATCTCTAATCATCGAAACCATCGGTAATTTTCACTCTCATGATTACGTCGCCGAAACGCGCTGCCGTCGAACATCCGCAGTGCCAGATAACTAATCGTAGTCACATTCCACAGGTTCGCAGCACATAGACAGTGTATCGTTGGTCGAATTCAATCCACCACAGTCAGTCGAATCCAATTTGAATCAGGCGCAGTCACAACTCACGATCGATACGTGTACGCACATTCTTCCCGAATCGTTTGCAACGAACCGAGGAGCTGTCGCCCGTACCGATTCAACATTCAGAAGCCTGTTCGCCGTTCCAAAAGCCAAATTCGCCCAGATAGACGACCTCATGGCATCGATGGATTCAGCAGATATCGATAAATCGGTATGCGCTGGTTTTGGCTGGACCGATCCCGAAGTGGCGAGGGAGTCCAACGACTACAATATCGCTGCTGCGCAATCACATCCCGATCGACTCATCGCGTTTTGCAGTGTGAATCCGCTCTGGGGTGAATATGCCGTCGCCGAGGTCAGGCGATGTCACGACGCAGGAGCGAAAGGAATTGGCGAACTTCATCCTGATACTCAGGGAATTCTCAATGCCGACCTCACAGCACTGGCACCGGCACTCGATGCTGCACGTGAGTTGGAAATGCCGATTCTCATGCACGCTTCGGAGCCCGTCGGCCACGGCTATCCCGGAAAAGGGACGGTCACGCCCGATCTGCTCATGGCGATTGCCAACGCCTTTCCAAACAACATTTTTATATTCAGCCATTTCGGAGGGGGGCTACCTTTCTACGGTCTCATGCCGGAGGTGAGGTCGGCTCTTAAGAATGTCTACTTCGACTCAGCCGCATTCCCGTTTCTATATCAACCAGAGGTGTTCGATGTCGCAGCAAAAGCCGTTGGAGCCGAAAAAATCCTCTTCGCAAGCGATTTTCCACTCGTTGCTCAACAACGTGCTCTCACTGAATTCGGCGAATCTGGTCTTACCAACGAACAATCTCAACTTGTTCAGGGCGTGAACGCCGCCACTATCCTGAAAATCTAGCTGCGGTGGCCAGAAACATGCCAGTTGAACTACAAACTGGTGGCGCCACGCACGATTACTACACAGATGACAAATGCCGGAATTTGCCTCGAACTTACTAGCAGGCGTATATTGAACCTTGATATGAGCAGCGAAATCCGCACAACAACTACGAACTCGCAGCAGGTTTGTACCTGTATATGTACCTGTATACCCACAGGGGTTCTTAGTCGTGCGTGTTGTACTTGTTGACTAAATAAACAAGTCGCAACGTAAAGAAATTAGAACCCCTGTCGCAAAGCAGGGGTTTTTTGTTGCTTCAAAATCCACCCACCCACCAGTACACAACTACCAGAACAAATACTATGATCAACATCTTCAAAGTCACCCTCTCCGGAATCCGGAAAGCGATCGAATCCGTTCACGGGCTCGGTATCGAAAACGACTCGCTGCACACTGCGCGCAAAGGTCGCTAGGGTTCTGACGAACGGACTTCCGGTAGTGCCATCCTGGGCACTCGAAGGATCGCAGGAAAGGCGAGATCGAAATCACTCGCCTACTTGTGCGTCCTGTCATCCTGAATTCATTTCAGGCTCTCTCTCCCCTTGCAGTGAAAGTTGTGCTGATCGGAGCGTGCGACTCCGCACCAGATCCCTCTGTCCAATGACTCCACTCGGGACGCGTGCTCTATCGATAACGCGACGAGCGCCACTTGTGGCAAACGAGTACCATTCCGCCTCAACACGCACTTCGCACTCCACCCGGATGTAATCGTGCGATCAGGGGACTGCCCCGCTGCCGTTACGAACGGTTGAACATCCGACACTCATCCCAGCGACGATCCCGCCTGCACTTGATACCGACAGCATGATTCCAACTCCGGCCGAACTCGAAACGCTACGCGAAGCCGGGAGAATCGCCTCAAAAGCTCGAAACTGGGCTGCCGAGACGATCAAGCCCGGCTTTTTACTGCGCGATCTACAAGAAGGTATGGAAACGATGATCCGGGACGCCGGAGCATTGCCATCATTCCCGGCGCAGACCAGTCGCAATACCGTAGCGGCTCACTACTGCTCATCACCATCTGATGAGACCGTGTTCGAAGAAAACGACCTCGTAAAGATCGATGTTGGGGCACATATTGATGGGTTGATTGTCGATACCGGAGTTTCGGCCGATCTATCGGAAGATCAACGCTGGTCGGGAATGATCCAAGCCGCTTCAGACGCGCTAGACGCGGTAATCGACATGTGTGCACCCAATGTAGATGTAGAGGACATCGGCGAGAGGGTCGAGCAAGTCATCAACACCGCTGGATTTCGACCAATAATGAACTTAACCGGGCACGGATTGGGTCACTATACCCTCCATGACACCCCGCAGATTCCAAACGCACGTATCGGGCTGAAAGGCTCGCTTGAAGCCGGTTCGATCTTCGCGATCGAGCCGTTTGTGACATCAGGGCGAGGCTATATCAAGGACAACGGAAAGCCCGAAGTGTTCATGCTCGCCCACAGCCCCAAACCCTCAAACAAGATCGACTCCGACTCGCTCGATGCAATCGAATCATGGAAGGGTTTGCCGATTGCTCGACGCTACTTCAACGATCTGCCGAGAAAGCCGTTCGAGCGGACGCTCAAAGAGTTGGTTAAGCAGGGTGTACTCCGCGAATACCCGCCATTGGTTGAGATCATTGGACATCACGTCGGCTGGAAAGAACACTCGATCTGGCTAGGACCGAATGGGCCCGAAGTGCTAACAGCTTAGGAACGGCGAAATGTTGGATATGCAGTCGTTGAATCCTGACCTGCCGTCCTTCGAGTGCATCAGGATGACATTAATGGATTGGTGAGATTGCGCCGCCGTTGTTGGCGCTGATGATCATTGAGAAATGTCATCCTGATGCGCTCGAAGGACGGCAGTGGGTGGTGATGACCGATCCCGAAGGCAACGAGTTCTGCATTTCGCAATAGTTCAAGGTGAATAAACGGATATTTTGCCGGATCGGGTGCATAATGCCGCATTGGAAAATCCCGGTAGTAGTGAAATCCGAGAGTAATTTGGCATACAAAAAGATCACTGGCGTCATACCAATCCTTCAAACTCCGTTCGATTCAAATGGAAGGATCGACACCGAAAGCTTGCGGAAAGTGGTCGACTACAACATCGATGCAGGTGTCGACGGAGTCGGTATCGCTCTTGCGAGCGAAGTTCAATCGTACAACGAATCTGAGCGGGATTTACTGCTAGAAACGGTTGTCGACCAGACAAACGCTCGGGTGCCTGTGGTCATGAACACCGGAGCCATCGGCACCGAACTCGCTATTTTCTATAGCGAGCGAGCCCAAGAACTGGGAGCGGATGCAGTTATGCTCACTCCACCGGGCTCAGGAATGGCACGAGGGAATCCAGAAACCACTCGACAGTATTTTCGCGACATAGAAAAATCTGTGAATGTGTCGGTGGCTCTTCAAGACGTCGAGTTCGCACAAGTATCTCCGCAGATGGTCGCCGACATGGTGGAAGGTTGCCCCGGCATCGTCGCCTGCAAGATGGAAACACCGCCAACCCCTCCTCGGATCGCAGCAACCGTAACCGCGTTGCAAGGTAAGATCGACGTACTTGGTGGTGGCGGCGCAACGTTCTTGATGGAAGAATTGGCAAGAGGCAGCACGGGAACTATGCCATTCAGCTCAACACCTGTTGAGTTCGTTGAGATATTCAAGCTATTCCGAAACGGCGATTCTGCGGGAGCGACCGATCTTTTCAATCTCCGAATCGCACCTTTATGCCATCTGGTCAGCCAGGCACCTGAATTGGCAATCGGATTCCACAAGCAAATCCTCAAAGAACGAGGACTGATCGAATCAGCCCGAGTTAAAGAGCCAGCCGCCAAACCCGACCAACACACCCAACGAGAAATCGACGCAATTCTAGAGCGGGTGATTGTTTAATAGATCAAACAGTCAATCTTGCCGACATTGACGACTTGGTAAAAAGTGACTTATCACCCGCTGAAGTTGAACTCGAGTCCTACACCTTTTGACTTTGCCTGATCGTAGACGAGTGAAGCGCACGAAATATCCTGAATCGCCAGACCGACACTCTTGAACAGTGTGATCTCCTCGTCGTTCTCACGGCCCACCAGCGTGCCGTTCACAACAGCACCAAGATCACCATGAATATCGTCGGCCGAGTAGGCGCCTTCTCCGATCGGGATCTGGATATCGCCAGCCTCGTTTAAGCACGCCTGCTTCTGATCAGCAACTAGCTTGGCTCGCTGAATTGTGGCGGTATCGAGTTCACGAACGCCAGGCGCATGAGAACCGATTGCGTTGATGTGAGCACCGGGCTTCCACCAGTCAGCCTGAACGATTGGATTCGCCGCGGTTGTTGCCAACGCAACAACATCCGATTCACGGCAAAGCTCTTCGCCACTTCCAGTCAGACGAACATCCACACCCGTAGCGGTGGTCAATGAATCTGCAAACTCTTTTCGTGCGTCATCTGGATCAAGTGAAAACGCCAGAATCGTGTCGAGATCACGTGCGGCAGCCATCCCGACAACCTGCTGTCGAGCCTGCACACCCGTGCCAAAAATACCGCCAATTTTGGCGTCTTTTCGAGCAAGATGTCGGGTCGCAACTCCACTAACCGCACCCGTCCGGGCAGCAGTTAGGAAACCACCGTCCATCACAGCCACCACTTCACCCGTCTGGTTGTCCTGAACGAGAATCGTGCCAACAGTGGTCGGCAAATCGAACTTGGAGGGATTCTCCTTGTACACCGTCACTGCCTTGATTCCCAGTGCTCCGCCCGACTTCAGATAGGCAGGCATGTAAGCGATCCATCCGCCAACATCAGGGTCGATAAACACGGTGCGGTCGGGCATTTCTGCCGTGCCCGATGCAAGTTCGCCGAACGCAGCCTCAACTACGTCGATCGCCTTCGACATTGGGAGCAGCTTCATTACTTCAGATCGGTTCAGCAATAGTGCCACGAGATTTCTCCAGCATTGGTTGGATTGGCGGATACGCCAGTTCACCAACGCCCGTCTATTTCGAACATGGATTAAATTACGCCGGAGATTATAGCCGCGCTGTTCCCCGCACCAAATGGCGAGGCCGTATTCGTTTCGGTGAGCAACGCTTAACACTTAGGACACCTACGGAGCAGAATCCGAATGTATCGTTGATAGAACCGAAACCTTGATCGGCAATATTGTTTCAGAGGACGCACGTGTGACGAAATCGAACGATCGTGATCCTTGGCTAGGTGGCGAGGCTGAAAAAAAGCCTGACGCTACCAAGCCAAAAGATACGACCGGGCCTGAACCCGAAGAAACGCCGGTGGCCGAGGAAGTGGACGCCGCTACCGGATCACCCACCGACGAAAAAGGGGCTGCAAGTGAAGCACCATCAGAATTCGTGCCTACGGAAGTTCCTGATCGTGATCCGAGTCGCGGCGAAGAAACTTACTACGGTGGCAGGAGCGGTTCTGCCACTGGTTTCACACGGCAATCTGAAGCGAAATACGTCGCGTCAGAGCCCAAACTCTACGTCGCTCCCAACTCAGAAGACGATGACCAAGAGGAACAATCCGGGTTCCCTGAGGTTCCCGAGAATACGCATCGACTTTTCATAGCAATTGAAATCCCGCGAAAGCTAAAACGCGATTTCGCCGATCTCGCAAAAAGTTTCCGACCTCGAGAATTCGAACGCGTACGCTGGATCGAGGAAGAAGCGATGCACCTCACATTAAAATTCCTCGGCGATACGCCAGCCGACCAGGTTCACGATATCAAGAAAGCTCTCGAACGAACGGCCGAGTCGACTGGAAAGTTCACGATCAAGATCGGGCGCACTGGCTGCTTCCCGTCTTTCCGAGATCCACGAATCTGCTGGGTCGGAGTCAGTGGTGAGCTACGTCGCCTCGAGCAACTCCAGGGAAGAGTCGAAGGCGGCATGGTCGCTCTCGGGCTCGATGAGGACGACCGCGATTTCAAAGCACACATCACCGTTGGCCGCACTCGTCCGGGTATTCGTGGTCGATTCGCAGAAGACATTGGCGTTTCGTGGCAGCACGCACCGCTGCACACCACCGGACAATCAGTCCTCGTCAACGCAATCACCCTCTACCGCAGCTTCCTCAACGACAAAGACGACACCGAATACCAGCAACTAGCCAACTTCGAACTCGGCTAGAACTATCGCGTCCTGTGCAGAGCGGAGCCGAAGGACCTAGGGCGGGGGCGCGCTATGACCGAACGATCTGGATCAACCGACTTTCCACGAAATATCCTCCCAATACGGGTTCTCCCGCTCGATCCGCCACGCCTTCTTTGATGGATGCCAGCTTTTGATCTGAGGCTCAGGATCCCGAGCAACTTCGATTGAATCAGCTACCTCACACCTGACCAGTTTGGTGGTTCGATATTTAGCACTGAAATCGCCTCGCTCCATTGCAGATGTTGCTCGATACGATTTCGCAAATCGACTGTGAATCCTGTGCAGAGCACACCTTTGAAACTGGCGACCTTGCAGGCGGCGATGATTCCATTTGGGAATGTGCAGAAGATAGATAACTAGGAGCTAAAGTCCAAACTAGCGCGCCCCCTTCCCCAGATCCCTTGACTCCGATGACTCCGCTAGGGACGCGTGAGTCCGCACACTAAAACCCTCTCGCAAAACCAACTACTGCGCCAAAATCCTTCAGCACCTATACTTAACCTCGTTACAGGTAACGACGGAGACACGATCGAATCCGTCAACCCCTTCAAGCGAGCCCGGTACGGTGAAAGCGGGCATGGGGCTGGAATCGATCATCACTCCCGAACTGTTCATCGAACACCAGGGCGAAGCTGGCGAGTAGGCTGAACCGTCCCACCGGACGTTACACCGGTTCAACTGAGTGTCCCAAAATATTTAAAACTAGCTAGCTAGTCGGGAAACTAGGGTGGTACCGCGGTACCGTTTTGTCTCAAAACGCCCGTCCCTGATCCATGAGGGGTGGGTTTTGTTTTTTTAACTCGCCAACGAGAATTTTATCTCAAAAGTGCATCAAATCCGGATGCGCGAAAAGGACGACAGAAACGTGGCGAGCCACTTTGATTCGGTAAATCCTAAAGTCGATTTCGTAGCCAACGAGGAAGCAATCCTCAAGTGGTGGGAAGACAACGATATTCCCGCCCGCTACCGGAAATTGAATGATGACAAAGAGAAGAAATTCTCATTCATCGACGGGCCTATCACCGCGAACAACGCCATGGGCGTGCACCATGCATGGGGCCGCACGTACAAGGATCTATTCCTCCGATTCCGCAACATGCAGGGCTACCGCCAGCGTTTCCAGAACGGATTTGACGGGCAGGGACTCTGGATCGAAGTCGAAGTCGAGAAGGAGATGGGCTTCAAGTCGAAACGCGACATCGAAGCGTTCGGTGTCGGCAAGTTCGTCGAAGAATGCCGTAAACGTGTAGATCGTTTCGCAGATCGAATCTCGGAACAGTCCAAGCGCCTCGGCTACTTCATGGACTGGGAGAACTCGTACCACACCAAGTCCGACGAAAATAACTACACCATCTGGCACTTCCTCAAGACCTGCGCCGACAAAGGCTGGATTTACAAAGGTCGAGACGTCATGCCGTGGTGTCCTCGCTGCGGAACCGGGCTTTCGCAACACGAAATCGTCACCGAGGGCTACCAGGAAATCACCCACGAAAGCCCGTATTTAAAATTCCCTTTGATCGATGAAGGGCACGAAGGCGAAAACCTTCTTGTCTGGACCACGACGCCGTGGACCCTCGCCGCAAACGTGGCTGCGGCCGTGAATTCCGAATACACCTACGCAAAAGTAGAAGACCGCGGCTCGATCTTCTACTTCAGCAAATCACTTGTCGAAACACTGAAGCGCGATCACGTCCTAACCGACGATGCGAAAGTACTTGGCGAAGTGAAGGGTTCAGAACTGGTCGGACTCAAATACCAAGGACCGTTCGACGAACTCCCCGCTCAGGCGGCAACCAAAGACCAGCACCGCGTACTTTCGTGGGGTGAAGTCGGCGAAGACGAGGGAACCGGAATCGTCCACACAGCTCCCGGAGCAGGTGCCGAAGACTTCCAACTCGGGAACGAAAACGGCCTCACGCCGATCGCACCCCTCGACCAAAACGGTGTCTATAAAGAAGGGTTTGGTGAACTGACCGGCAAGGCTGCAGCCGATGTAAAAGACATGGTCTTCGCTTCACTCCAAGAAAAAGGTCTGCTGGTTCGGGTGAACAAGTACACCCACCGGTACCCCGTCTGTTGGCGTTGCAGCACCGAACTCGTATTCCGGTTGGTCGACGAATGGTTCATCGGCATGGACGAAATTCGCCCGAAAATGGTGAAAGCCACGAATGAAATGAGCTGGTATCCGGAATTCGGAAAGGCACGTGAACTCGACTGGCTCAAAAACATGCACGACTGGATGATCTCGAAGAAGCGCTACTATGGTCTCGCTTTACCGATCTACGCCTGCGACTGCGGGCATTTTGATGTGATCGGATCCAAGGAAGAATTGCAAGAACGGGCAGTCGAAGGATGGGAAGAGTTCGAAACCAGCGGAGCCTCACCGCACCGACCATGGGTTGATGGCGTCAAAATCGCCTGCTCAGAGTGCGGAGAAACAGTCGATCGAATTCAGGACGTCGGCAACGCATGGCTCGATGCCGGAATCGTCAGTTTTTCGACTCTCAAATACAACACCGATCGCGAATATTGGAAAGAGTGGTTCCCTGCCGACTGGATGTCCGAAAGCTTCCCGGGTCAGTTCCGCAACTGGTTCTACTCGATGATCGTCATGGCAGCTGTGCTTGAAGATTCGATGCCTGCAAAGCAGGTTTTTTCGTATGCGCTCATGCGTGACGAAAACGGCGAGGAGATGCATAAGTCTAAAGGCAATGCTATCTGGTTCGAAGACGCTGCCGACAAGATGGGCGTCGATGTGATGCGTTGGACATTCAGCCGTCACAACCCGGCATCAAACATCAACTTCGGGTTCAAATCCGGTGATGAGGTTCGTCGTCAGTTCGTGATCCCGCTCTGGAACATTTACTCGTTCTTCACGACATATGCCAATCTGGATGGATGGACTCCCGAAAATTGCTCGGTTCCTTCATCGTTTGGGTTCACGGAAGATGGCGAGCAAAACGCCCTCGAATTGTGGGAATTCCCCGCCGATGAGGGTTTTTCTGAACTCGACCGCTGGATTCTCTCCGAGCTAAACCAGCTCACGGCCAAGATGACCGACAACCTCGAAAACTGGCATCTTCCGTACGCCGCCGGAGGAGTCGAACAGTTCGTTGAAGACCTCTCGAACTGGTACGTCAGGCGATCACGTCGACGCTTCTGGAAGACGGAGGGCGACAAGGATAAGAACGCAGCCTATTCGACGCTGTACACGTGCCTCACGACGCTGTCTCGACTGCTGGCACCGTTCACTCCCTTTGTTGCCGACATCATCTATCGCAACCTTGTTGCTGATCGAGTTGATGACGCCCCCGACTCGGTTCATCTCACATCATGGCCGAAAGCGAACACATCGCTCATCGACGAAGATGTGATGAACCAGACTCGACTCGCTATTCGACTTGCTTCTCTCGGTCGTTCTGCCCGTGCGCAATCTCGCCTGAAAGTACGCCAACCTCTCGGAGAGTTCGTTGCGGAAGTACGACACGACTGGGAGCACTCCGCTCTCGCCAAGATCGAGCCGATCCTCATGGAAGAACTAAACGTAAAGACGGTTCGTGACGCCTCAGAAATCGGTGGCTTGCTCGGATTCGAAATCAAACCCAACCTCAGGTTGCTCGGACCGAAATACGGAAAGCAAATGGACGACATCAGAAACGTTCTGCAAGACGCTGACGCCAACGAAATCGCTCGTGCTTCTGAAGCCGGTGAAACGATTTCTGTCGGTGGATTCGAGCTCGAACCCGATGAAGTTCTAGTCGAACGAGTAGCGCACGATAACTACGCAGTCGCTACCGACGCCGGATACGCCGGAGCGGTGCTGACTGAGGTTTCGGAAGAGCTCAAAGCTGAAGGCACAGCGCGAGAAGTGGTACGAGTGATTCAGAGCCTGCGGAAATCGTCGGGACTCGAAATCTCAGATCGCATCAATCTCTGGATCTCGTGTTCCGAAAACGTAACCGGCGCACTCATGACCCACGCCGACTACATCGCCGAGGAAACCCTTGCCGAAAACGTCGATCTCGGAGCCGTGCTCAGCGACGACGCACTAGCAGTAACCGCAACGGAAACGCTCACATTAGACGACGACACCAAAGTGACCGTGGCGTTGGAGAAGGCATAAAATATGTCCTCCCTCTTTTCAAGGGATGGAGCCAAGGGCTGGGTTCAATCGCCCATCCGCCCAGAAAAAGCAACTTCAAGAAAGCCCACCCATGAAAGCACTCCTCCTCGACAAGCCTGGACCTGTTAGTGATTTACGCGTTGGTGAACTTCCGTTGCCCGAACCCGGTCCCGACGAAATCCGTGTGAAAGTCCACGCGGTCAGCCTCAATCCGGTCGATTACAAGCTCGCCGGTCGAGGTAACAACAACTGGGCATGGCCGCACGTGCTTGGACTCGATGTGGCTGGCGTCGTGGATGCCGTTGGAGCCGGTGTGGCTCAATGGCAAACCGGCGACCGTGTCTTCTACCACGGCGATCTCACAAAAGCAGGCGGGTTCGCCGAGTACGCAATCACAACTGCCCACACCACCGCCAGAATTCCCAATAACGTTTCGTATGCAGAAGCAGCGGCAATACCGTGTGCCGGTCTAACGGCATACGAAGCGGTTGTTCGCCGACTCGATGTCCAACCCGAGCACACCGTATGGATGCAGGGCGGTGCTGGCGGTGTAGGCGGCTTTGGCGTGCAAATATGCACTAATATCGGTGCGACAGTTATCACGACCGCCTCTGCGCAGAATCACGAGTTCGTGAAGTCGCTCGGTGCTGACCACGCAATCGACTACAACACCGAAAATGTCGTTGAACAGATCATGGAAATCACGAATGGCTGCGGCGTCGATCGCGTTTTAGGTGCTGTCGATGTGAACACTGCTAACGAGGGCATTGAGGTTCTGAAATTCCGGGGCGGAATCGCATGTGTTGCCGGGATGCCAACCACTACCGACACGACGTTCTCAGGTGCAAAGTCGATCCACAACATCGCCTACGGTGGCGCTCACACATCGACTAATCGGGTTGCGCAAATGGATCTTGCGCGAATGGCAGAAGAAATGATCGCTCTCGTCGCCGCAAAGAAGATCGATCCCATGATCGAGCAAACAATCACTCTCGATCAAATCTCAAAAGGACTTACTCTGCTACAAACCCGCCACGTAAAAGGCAAGATCGTGGTCGAGATCGCCTAACCCGCTGCCAGCAACGTTTCCCGAGCGGCAGCCTAGGGGCCTTGGGTGGGGTGGTTTCCGACTCTGGCACGCTCTCTCATCGCAAGAACGATCGCCCAAACGAAACGCCACTCTTGCGAACGCACACGCCTACCCGCACGCTTCCTCCACTCCTGTCAGAACGCGGAAAAAAACGTCCGCAAATCACCCAGCAGCAACGTCGATCAAGGCAATACGGGAATCTGCGCCAAGCTAGGTGTTCGCTCTACACCCGCTCGTCACGTTCGATTTCGTCATCTCGGGGTGACCCAGAACCCCTCACTGCACCTGGTCCTTCGGAAAATTCAGGATCCTGCGCACCTGCGGGAACTGGATTAGGCATACCAGGTAACGACGAAGTACCTCGTATTCGCTCGAGGCTGCGTGACAACGAACGATTTCGCTTCTTCTGCTCGGCTTCCGCCAAATAGAAGGCGTATCGAGAAGTAAGCATCGCACCCACAAGCAAAATGATCGCTGATACGTAGACGAAAATCATCAGCACGATGATGGCGCTAACACCACCGTAGATCGAAGTCGCCACACCGCTCATGTTTCGCAGGTAGAAAACGAAGACCGCCTTTGAGATTTCGAACGCGGCCGCACCAGCTAGAGCTGTTGGCCAAACTTCGTTGAACCGCAACTTCGTGTTTGGCAGCCACCAGTAGAGCGTGAGGAACACGGCGAACGTGAGGATCAACGGAACGAAGAGGGCGAGTTGCTGCCACAGGACGGGATCGCTGATAGGAGCATCTGGCAACCAGATAGCCGAGAGATCCTGAAAAAACGTGATTACAGCAGTGATGAAGAACGATCCGAACAGCAACGTGGTTGCGCCAAACATCAGAGCGATGTCCATAAGTCGTTCGGTGAGGAACGGTCGGGGTTTGTTGATGCCCCAGATAACGTTGATGCTCTTGCGAATCGCGCTGAACACCTGCTGCGATACCCAGAACAAACCGATTATGGCGACTACACCACCAGCGGTTCGACCTGCCGAAATACTCTCGAAGAAGTTACTGAGAAATGCGTCGTCGGCTTCGGCCAGAACAGGAATCTGTTCACGTAGACCAGTGATCAATTGCTCTTCGAATCCCTCGATGCCAAGGACAAACGAGAACACTGCGATCAGGGCAAGGGATAGCGGAAACAGCGAAAAGAAGGCGTAGTACGCAATGGCCGCAGACATGTACGGCCCGTTCTTGGCTAGAAACTCGTTGAAATTACTGGCAATAAATCTGATTATGAATACGAACGCGCTGAGCATCAGGCCAACTATTGTGCCTACACCCACACCATCGACGCAATCAGTGCATCAAACGGAATTCCACCTAAACAGGCACCCGTTCTCATATCCTGAGTGGCAAACGGGATTTTGGGGAGGGGTGGCTCTGCATGGCACGTTCGTTCAAATACAGGAACGAATTCACCAACCAAGCAAGCTTCCACCGCACCGGGTTCCTCCCCAGCGGTCGGAACTCGTTGGAACGCTAACCCAGTTCGCCAGCTCGGAAGGCTGTGAGGTAGTTCATCGCAAAATCATCGTTACCTTGAAGCAGATCCAGTGCCAGTTTCACCGGTCCGGATTCAAGATCGATGTTCAGCGAGCGTTCGGCAGATGTCGTCATCGGGTCAACAATTCCAGCATCCGCACCCGCCTGTATAGCGAGGTACAGGAACACGTCGTTAACAAGTCGACGCTTCGGAATGCCAAACGACACGTTGCTCATGCCACCTGCGATGTGAATTTCGTCACCGAACTCTGCCCGCGTGCTCTTCATAGCGTCGAACACGTGGTTTCCGTAGTTCGAATCGACCGAAATCGGGAACACCAGTGGATCAACGAACAGATCAACCTTCGCCATACCCTTACTGAGCGCCATTTCGACTATGCGGCCGATGTTCTCGATTCGCTCGTCGGCATCGGCGGGCATGCCGGTTTCGTTCGACGCCATAACAACGGCTCGAGCGTCGTACTTCATCGCCAGTTCAATTGCCTCAGGTCGTTCGAGTGCGATCGAATTGAGCATCGGGCGTCCCTGAGTGCCACTGTACGTGCTCAACCCAACTTCGATGATCTCTAGATTGGATGAATCGATGCTCGGTGGTACGGACGAGACTGACTCGATAAACTTCACCAGCCACTCCATCGACGCCTTCTGCTCGTCGAGTAGGTACGAAGATTCGTCGACGTTCAGGTCGAGATATGTCGCCCCGGCTTTGATCTGCCGATTCACCTCGTACTGAATATACGCCCGACCCTCTGACGCTTCGTCGGCATCACCGTTCGCACCCATCCAGATAGCTATCTGGAAGTGCTTGAGGTTGCCCTGCTCGTACGGCTGAGTAGTGGTGAAATGGGCGGGAACATGAACGTAACGCTGTACACCGTCAACTTTGTATTTAACGGCTTCGGTACCGGCTTCAAAAACATGACCGCGAATTCCACCACGTTTCACAATACGGGTTGCGTGGATATTCTCACCGATTATGGTGAACTGTTCGGGACTATCGATTACTGTTGACATTTCTCTCACTTACTGATGTGGTCACAACTGAACTGTCATGCCGGTTTTTCGAACGTAGAAAGTCGATTTAGCGGGTACTGATTATGCCCCACCGTCGGTATCAACCGCCTTCTGCCTTGCGTGATGATCCCGTGCTAGAAAAGTGTTCGCCCATGCAGACGTATGTCGCAGCGACGCATCACGAAATACGACAGGACGCTGGAGCATTTTCGTCTCATCGCCAAACGGCTTCAGTCGATCGTAAGCACGTATCCAAATACACTCCTGGTCCAGAATCTCGCACTTGCCAGCCTTGGTTCCGCCACACGGACCGTTCCGTTGGCTTTTTACGCACTGGGACTCGGGACACAGATACGCAATGTCGGGAAGCGAACAATCGCCACAGTCTCGGCAGTGGTACACCGGAACCTTCGATGCCTGTTCGAGCATGTGGGCAAAGCCCGAAAGCTTCTTACTCTTTTCAAGCTGACCATAAATCGCTCTGGCAGGGTTAAATCCCGGTGCGCCTTCCGCCAGCACGAGGTCGTGAGCGACCTTACCTATTCGGTACTGAAGTGGAACCGTAAAGCGCGATTTTGCTCTTTTAGGTTTAGATTTCGAAACCAGATACGATTTGCTGACTTCGTTCGAACTTAAACCGGCGTTGTCGCCCTGCCCGTAGTGATAGAACTCGCCTGGTTGCGCGAAATTGATCTCTTTGGCGAAATCTTTCCAGTCGTTCTCTCCAAACGATTCCGCCATGCACAAGATGCTCTGGATTCGCTTAAGTTGCGGTCTACCCGAGATATATGCACCTCGATAGCCAATGCCTTTGAGGATTGCTATCTGTTTTGCTGCCAGTTCTGAGAAGAAGGCTCGTCCTCGATCTTTCGATTTGGCCTGCCTATTTCCTTCGTCACGAAGAGCGTCGGAAACCCAAACTCCCGGGACTCCCCATCGGTTGAAAAATCGACCTGCAGGTGCGGTGAGAATAAACACCGACCCGATAAGCGGAACGTCGATGTTGTTCGTCTTAACGTACTGAAATAGCTCGGATGCCTTGCGGGAGTCGTAGCCGATCTGCGTGATAGCGAACTTAGCGCCCGTGCGCACTTTGAGTGCCAGCTTGAAGTATTGAGTCATCAACTCACCTTCAAGCTTTTTGAATGGACTTACCGCACAACCGGCAAAGAAGTTGGTTTTCTCCAAACGGTCTTCTCGATCAACCGAGCCCCACATCTGGTTCGAAAGTCCCTCGTTCATCTGTCGCATCAGCTCGAGCAGGCCAACAGAGTCGATGTCGAACACTGGCTGCGCCTGTCCCTGAAAACCGCCAATCGGATAGTCACCAGAAAGTGCCAAAACATTCGAAAATCCCTGGCTACCGAGCGCCCAGAGTCGACTCTCTACACCGTTCCGGTTGTAGTCTTTGCACGACATGTTTATCACAACATCTCGACCACGGAAAAGCAGGTCCTGTCCCAACACTTCGGGCCGAATGTGCGGATTGCCACCGGGATTGTCGGTCAACGATACGAAATCAACCCGATCGAACTCGGAAAGGGTTTTTGCCAATTCAGCAGTCTTCCTTGAAGCCTCTGCCATTAGCAGTCCACGCGAAGTTTCAATCTCGACCGCAGTTAGAAATCGATCGCTATCTTCAAGCATGCCCCGCAGGTTTTGAGAATTCGCCCCGTCCGGTTCCAACGTAGTTCCTTTTGCTAAATCGCCTGCTCAGTTTCTGGGCCCTTAAGCCTAAGTGCAACTGTGTCGAACACTCACTACGTCCGCAAGCCCAAAAAATGAGTAAACCAAGATATTTCATGGGTGTATTCGCGTTTTGAGTTCAACACCCGATCGACACAAACTATTAATTCGTACTTTCGCGTGCTGTTTTCTGCATGATCGCGTAACGCGCTGCGGGTAGAATAAGCGAGTGTTTGCAGTTGGCCGTTACCGGATATTGGTTCCGTGTAACGCTTACGTGTAATTGAACTGTGAGGGAGAGGATCCGAATCCTCGGTACCGTATGAAAACAAAGCAGCAAGTCGTAGTAGTTGGGCTAGGTCGATTCGGCGGTAACGTCGCTCGTACGCTTTACCAGCTCGGGCACGACGTGATGGCAATCGATATCGATGAAGAGCGTGTCCAGATTCTCATGGGTGAGGTGACATACCCAGTCGCCGGCGACGCCACACAAGAAGCCGTTCTGCGTGAACTCGGAGTTCACAATTTCGACATCGGTATTGTCGGCATCGGTGCCAACATCGAAGCCAGCATTATGGTTAGCGTTCTATTCCAAACAATGAACCTGCCGTTTATCGTTGCTCGTGCCCACAGCGCTCTGCACGGCAACACTCTACGGCGACTCGGTTGCCACCGTGTCATTCATGCTGAGGAAGAGATGGGCAGCCGATTGGCCCACAGTCTGTTCAATCCCGACGTTGAGGAATATATGGAACTGGCCGAAGCTTTCGGCGTCAGTCGCCTTCAGGTTCCCGATCGCTTCACCAACATGACGCTGGATGAAGCCGGATTCGCAAGTGCTCGTGACAAGTACGGAATAGCCATCGTTGCGCTCAAACGAGGTGACAACATCACGCTAAGTCCCGATTCCGAGGAACGACTTCGTTCCGGGGACGTACTCGTCGTTGCAGGTCGAGACGAATTCGTCAGCAAAATCACTAACTAGCTCCAGAGCATACGAACAGCAAGCTGTCTGAACCCATTCAGGGGAAATAGTTGAGAGAAGGTAAATAACACATATGCCTTTCAACCGAGTCATCGCAGTCGTCGCCGACGATCCATCAGATATAAACACCGTTTCTCAGGCAGCCGATATCGTCCGAAACGACCGCGGTCGTCTTTTTGTGATCTACGTCATCAAGGTTGAACGCTCGCTCCCGCTGGATGCAGAAATCGAAGAACAGATTGCGCGTGGTGAACAGGTTCTACATCGATCAGAACGCTTAGCTCGCCTTCCTCGAAGCGATATCGACTCTCAGCTACTTCAGGCTCGCGACATCGGCCCTGCGGTTGTGCATGAAGCGGTCGTCCGCGATGCAGATGCGATCGTCATCGGAACTCCGTATCTCACCGATTACGGCTCTTTTTCACTCGGGAGCGACATTCCATACATACTCGAACATGCGCCATGTGATGTAATTTTGTGGCGTGAACACAGCAACGCAGCGAGACCGGTGGCTCGAACAGCAGGAAACGGTCGAGCCTGACAAGCTGATATAACGAATCCTAACCAAGCACACACGATTCAGGACTCACAGCCCCAAAATATGAACATGATAATCGTGGGAGCCGGGAATCTAGGCTCATCACTCGCTCGAAAATTTAGCGATCTCGGTCACAGGATCACTGTGATCGAAAAGAACCCGAAAGCGGCCTCTCTGCTTCCACGCGGGCGCGTCGATTCTGGTGTTATAACGATAATCCACCACGATGGAACGACCGGGGCGGCAATGATTGAGGCCGGAATCTCCAATGCCGATGTATTTATCGCAGCTACCGGCAAAGACTCGCTGAACGGTCTGGCCGCCCAACGAGCAAAAACCATTTTCCGAATTGATGAAGTGATGACGGCCGTCAAGGACGAGGGCGCGAGAACGCTCTACGATTCGCTCGGCATCACCACGATCAACAAAACCGCACTCGCCAGCGATGAACTTGTGAAAACGCTGACAACAGAGGAGAGCTAGAGAGCTTGTATCTAGTAATTGTCGGCGGCGGAAAAGTCGGAGCACCACTCGCATCGTCTCTCATCAATGAGGGGCACGAAGTGTTCGTACTAGACAATAATCCCGATACCGTTGCACATCTTCAGCGTGAACTCGGAATGATCGCAACCATCGGCGATGCCACTTCGGTACGTGCCCTTGAGCACGCCGGGGCAGCACGGGCTGGAGCAATCATCGCCACAACCAACTCCGACGAAGACAATCTCGCGGCATGCCAGTTGGCGAAGAGCAATTTCGATGTCCCTCGAACTATTGCAGTTGCGCACTCGCCTGAAAATGCTGAATTGTTCGATCTCACCGGTGTAGATCTCGTCGTAAGCGCCACCGATCTTGTGCTATCGAATCTCGCAACCGCGCTTCCTGCGCACCCGCTAATTAGGCTTATGCCAATTGCCGATCGTACGCAGGAGCTGGTCGCTATCAAGCTTCCGGCGGCGGGAACTGCCGTTGGGCATACGATCTCTGGGCTCAGACTCCCGTACGGAACTAAAATCGTATTGATTATCACAGCAGATGGTCACTCAAAAACTCCTGACGCTGACGCGCTTATCGAGGCTGAAGACGAAATTATCGCTCTGTCGCCTACAAACTCAACCACTGAATTGTGGGAACTCCTAACCGAACTGAGGTAACCATGCCAAAAACAGTCGCATTTCTCGGTCCTGAAGGCACTTACTCCGATGAGGCGTGCTTCTTTTACGCCCCGGAAGATGAGCGAACTTCGTTCGCATCTCTCGGACTGGTGACTGCTGCGCTCGAAGAAGGCAAGGTCGACGAAGCGGTTGTTCCTATCGAAAACTCTCTCGGTGGCACAGTCATCGAGGTTGTCGACTTCCTGATCAACTCAAGAAACACCCACATCGTCGGCGAGATTCTTCTTCCTATCGATCACTGTCTGATCACCCGCCCAGGTGTCCAGCTTGGCGACATACGAGTAGTGATGTCGAAGCAGGAGGCGCTCACGCAGTGCCGAGGCTTCCTTTCCACTGAACTGAGGTTTGCCGAGCAGATCCCAACAACCAGCACCGCACTGGCTGTGACTGATCTCAAGCAAGGGGACGATCGAACAGCTGCAATCGGGCCGCGCAGATCGGCCGAACTTGCTGGAATGCCGATTCTTGCTCAGGGAATTCAGGATCGTCAGAGCAATGTGACGCGTTTTGTCGTTCTGAGTTCAAATGGCGATGCCCCGGCAGGGAGCGACAAGACATCGATCGCATTCGATTTCGATAAGCCTGATGCACCCGGTCTCGTTTTCGGGGCACTCAGCCCGTTCGCCGACCGAGAAATCAACCTGCTGAAAATCGAGTCCCGTCCCACAGGAAGAGGGATGGGTAACTACATCTTCTTGCTTGATTTCGAAGGCCAGATCGATGATCCGCACGTTAAAGCGGCGATCTCAGAACTGATAAAGCACACGTCAACATTCAAGGTCTTCGGCACCTACCCGAGAGCACAAGGATTAGCGGTCAGGTAGGCGTGATTCGCCGAGAACAGTTCATACTGGCTGATCTCGCGTCGACCTAGAGGTCTTCGTCGTCCAGATCGAGATCGTCAAAGCCGTCGTCGTCTCGCATCTGAGACGCTGCACGACGTCCCTCACTTGCGGCAGTCGCCATGCGCTCGCGAGTGGCGGAAGTAAGCTCATCGGCCTTGTCCCGCCATTCGCGGCTCTGATCGAGAATGAACGCACGAGTCTCTTCGCCCGATTTGGGAGCAAAAATCATTCCGGCGACAAAGCCACCGATACCGCCCATTAGCAGTCCGAGAAGGAATCCCCCTCCACCGCCATCTTTCTCAGCCATTTCTTACCTCTAGGTCCAGGTGCTGCTGGAGACTCAATTCCAACAATCATCTTCGATAAGCACCGATACCGTGATTTAGCTTTCTTCTGCGTCTGGATCTTCCGTATCCGACCCACTCCCGCCAAACAGACGGCCTACGCCCTGAAACATTCCGATTAGCCCAAGTCCTTTGGCGACTGGTCGAAGCGCTGAAGCGGCGTCTTCCATGGCTCGCCTTGCAACAGCAACTCGCCCAAACGTTTCTTCGAATCTCTCGGCAACATGCTCGATCCGGTCCATGAAGCGGCTCACCCTGAGGTACAGTCGCAGGGAAATTATCGAAGCAAACATCAGCAGGACGAACGAAAACAACAAAAAGACGATTAATACAACGTCTTTGATTTCGGTGATTGTCACAGTAGTTGTCATGTTTGATCTAGAGCGAAACGCCCTGACAGCGTGAGCGATTTCAGTCGAAATCACTCGATGCCAGCCACTTCATCTTAACAGTGAGACGATCCGCATAGCAATATTATTTAGTGTTCTCTTAGTAAGTATTTACTTTATTATTTAGGGGATATTTGGCTGCCACGCGAGTACGCTCCTGCCCATCAGATGATCGCCCAGGTGATCACCAAATCACACAAATTTATTGGACTAATGCCGGCATTGCTTGAACGAGAACGAACGGTTTACTCGAGAAAGTCTCGAAGCTTCTTTGATCGAGTCGGGTGACGTAGTTTTCGCAGTGCTTTCGCCTCGATCTGGCGAATGCGCTCACGAGTGACGCCAAACTCACGCCCAACCTCTTCTAACGTGCGGCTCCGGCCGTCTTCCAGGCCAAACCGCAGCTGCAGAACTCGGCGCTCACGCTGGCTAATCGAATCGAGTACGTCGTCAACCTGCTCTTTCAGCAGCTGATACGTCGCAGCATCGGAAGGTGCTTGCGTGTTGTTGTCGGGAATAAAGTCACCTAGCGAAGAATCTTCTCCCTCACCGATCGAAGTTTCGAGTGAAATCGGCTCCTGAGAGATTTTGAGAATCTCTCGAACGCGATCCGCTGGCATCTCCATCTCTCGACCGATCTCCTCAGAAGTCGGCTCACGCCCAAACTCCTGAACAAGACGTCGGCTTACTCGCAGCAACTTGTTGATCGTCTCGACCATATGAACAGGAACACGAATCGTCCGTGCCTGGTCGGCAATCGATCGAGTAATCGCCTGCCGTATCCACCACGTTGCGTACGTGCTGAACTTGTAACCCTTGCGGTAGTCGAATTTCTCGACTGCTCGAATCAGACCGATATTGCCTTCTTGAATCAAATCGAGAAGCGACATCCCGCGACCGATGTACTTCTTGGCAACCGAAACCACCAATCGAAGGTTTGCTTCGGCAAGATGACGTTCAGATCGCTCGGCCTGATCTTCGATCTTCGAGAAATGTGCACCAAGCAGGAATTCGTAAACAACCAGTTGCTCGTGATAGGCCTTCGTCTCTGCCTTCTTCACAAGAGAATCCAGTTTCGGATCGTCATCGAGCGCATCGAGAGTCTCGGGCGCAACCAGAGCGGAATCAATCGATAGATCCCTCACCAAATCCTGCGCCTGCTCGAGTTCGCAATTGAACGCATCCGAAAGGAACGCCAGCAAATCATCGTTGTGAGGACCATCGATCAACTTACGGAGTTCGGGAATACCAAGTAGCGTTCCAAGCGTCACAGTCTTCGGAAGTCCAATGAACCCGGCAATCGCCGCGGCAGCCTCGTTCTGTGAACCTACTCGCGTGAGCAGCTCGAGCGTTGTGTCGGCAGCTGTGGGCATTCGCCCTGTCTGAGCAGCCATTTCAGCCTGAATATCAGCAAGACGTTGCGAAATTTCCATTCCCCGAGCGAGGAATCGCTCATCTTGTGCTGTCAGTAGTCCAACACGGCCGATCTCGCGCAGGTACATGCGCACTGGATCGTCAGAAATCTCGGAATCTTCGACCATCTGGTTGAAGTTCAAAGCGGCGATACCTTCGGACTGCTTCGAACCCCAGGTTTCTAAATCGGAAACACTTGCTGCCACAGCCGAAGACCGGAGCACGGCAGGGGCCGCACGATCACCGGTATCGTCATCGTCGGTCTCGTTTCCATCAAGGTTATTGCTGCTATTCGGCAGCAGCAGTCCCCCTGTATTACCAATATCCTGAAGTTGGTCTTCGTTATCGGTTATCTGGGTGGATCGTGCCATTTTCATGCCCGCCCTGTCATTGCTTTGCGAAGGTTCTCGTTCGGTAGGAGCGATTGTTCCAATTGCTCCTGTACTTCCTCACCTTCCAGCCCTTTGAGTCGCTCGGTCTGCAGCTTCTTAATGCGTCGAAAGTGCCGTTCTCTCAAACGCATTACGCACTGAGTAACATCCTCTACATGCCGAGCTTGATTCGACGGAGGAAGTTCACGTTCAGCAAGGCGATGTGCTTTTTCCGTCAACTCGTCACCAAGTTCGTACGAAATCTCGCCAAGTGTAGAGGACGATTGCCACACCGTAAACAAAGCGCGATTGTCCGACTCGTGCAAAAACTCCGAAGGCATCGCCACCGCATGCTCTCGCAAATCCTCTCTCTGCAGTATGAGGGAGAGCAGATGCTCCTCAAGCGGATCACCTGCCGAACTATCGAGAACCTCGGTAACCTGCTCCGACGAAATTCGTCCCGTATCAATAAACTGCGACCTGCTTCCCTTTCTTGAAGAAGAAAACTGCCGCGTCGAGCCAGATCGTGCCCTGACCCGAGGCTTATCAACGATCGACTTGAGCCGTTGCTCGGTAACCCCCGCCAATTTTGCTGTGGCCGACCAGTATCGATCCTGATCGTAGTCGTTCTTGACCTTGTAGATCAGGCTGGCAACGCTATTTGCGAAATCGGCAATCCCTTGACCCGATTCGAGATTATGAAGTTTTGACTTCGCAACTATCAAATAGTCGAGAAATGGCTCGGCGTCGCCAAGTGAAGCTCTCCAACTATCTGGGTTCGAACGAATCGCCTCGTCGGGGTCTTTTCCGCCATCCGGGCGGGCGACCTTGATTTCCACATTACGATTCCGACCTGCGTTGATCTCGCCGACCAGTCCGTCCAACGATCGCATCGTAGCGGTCTGTCCTGCGGCGTCGGAGTCGAGGCACAACACGATGCTGCCGGTGGTGCCCCCCGCTGAAGCGTGTCGTGCCAGGACGTCCAACTGCTGACCGGTAACCGCCGTTCCCATTGAAGCAACAACGTTTGTGAAGCCGTGTTCATGCGACGCTATGACATCCATATAGCCTTCAACAACTACCGCTTCATTCGACGCTCGAATCGACTCTGCCGCCCAATTCAATCCATACAGGATCGATGACTTGTCGAACGCGTCTGTCTGCGGCGTATTGAGATACTTAGGTTCTGAGCTATCGAGTGTCCGAGCGCCGAAACCGATAATTCGGTCACGGACATCACGAATCTCGATCGTCAGACGACCGGTAAACATATCGCGCCAGGAACCATCGTCCTTGCGAGTGATCAAACCGGCATCGCGAGCAGTACGAGCCTGAACATTCCTCGTTCGCAGATGTCCTAAGAGAGTCTCCATTCCAGAAGGCGCTAAACCAAGTCCACGGCGAATAGCAGTTTCGATATCAATTCCTCTATCGGTCAGGTACGTAAGGGTTTCTTCGCCGACAGGCGCTTTCAACCTCGAAAGAAAATATTCTGCGGCGATATCGTTAGCTTCAATAAGTCCCGTGACCGGGTTCTTACGAGGCTCGTTCTTACGCTCCTCGACCTTGATACCAGCCCGGTTCGCCAGGTTCTCTAACGCCTCGACGAACGACAGATTCTCCTGCTTCATCATGAAGGAGATAACGTCGCCACCCTCGGCACAGGAGCCAAAACATCTCCAACTGCCCGACTCGGGGTAGATCACAAACGATGGCGTACGCTCGGAGTGGAACGGACAGAGGGCCTTAGGTTGGCGCGACGAAGAATCCAGGTCGACATAATCTGAAATGACCTGAACGATATCGGATCGGTTTTTTACCTCGTCGACTAACGCCATATCTTTAAAACTCATCACATCCAGAAGGATGTGATTACGAAATCGAAATGGTGATGTCACACCTCAAATTTGAGATCGAATTCACCAGAACAGGAGTTCAAATTCCACACGGATTCGGATAGGCGGAACTGTGCCGAGAAGTATACGGACTGAATTTACCCAGTGATACCTGAGCAAGGGCAATTTTTGGTGAATTCTAAATCCGACCCTGAAACACACCATCGCTCAACCCTGGTTTGACCTGCTCGGCCATCATGAGGGCGTAGTTGTCGGTCATTCCGCACACGTAATCGGCTGCCGCTCGGTCAGTCGATCCTGAGAGTTCTCGCAGCCACGCAGGAATTAACTCGGGCTTGCGATTGAAATGCTCGAATAGCACTCCAACAATCGCCGCCGCCTTGCGCCCTTCAACTGAAGCACTGATCGGGTGGTAGAACCGCTCGAACATAAACACCCGCAGATCGGTAACGATATTTCCAAGTTCGGGAGACATGCGAATCCACGGCTTCTCTTCGCCTTCTACAGTGGAATCCTCAACATCGATCTCGCCGGTGCAGTCCCACGATGACTCGACAACGTCCCGCACGACAGCATCTACGCGCTGTGAATGCCGTTCGCCAAGTGCTTCGACCGCCTCGACAGGTAGATCTTCGGGCTTGATGTAGTCTGACCTAAGTGCATCAAGAATGTCGTGCGCCAGATACGCCAGCGCATCGGAAATACGAACGATCTGGGCTTCAAGAGAAAGACTCACTACAGCTGACCGAGAGAGGAACTGTCCCTCCGGTTTCGAGTGATTTCGTATGCCGTCGATGACATGCTCTGTGAGGTTCAGACCCTTGCCATCTTTTTCTAGCTGAGTAATCAGTCTTACCGAGTGACGGCTGTGATGAAATCCGTCCGCAAGCATCTGGTTCAAAACGTCTTCACCGATGTGCCCGAACGGGGTGTGACCCAGATCGTGCCCAAGCCCAATCGCTTCGACAAGATCTTCGTTTAGATTCAACCCTCGCGCAATCGAACGCCCGACCTGCGACACCTCGATTACGTGAGTAAGCCTGGTCGTGAAGTGATCACCCTGCGGAGCAACGAACACCTGACTCTTGTGCTTTAGTCGTCGAAACGAGTTCGTGTGAACGACACGGTCGCGATCGCGCTGAAACTCGGTACGCGTCGCCGATGGCTCCTCAGGATTCGCTCGAGCCGAATCGACGGAACGCGAAGCGAATGGTGACAACAACTCCTCACGCTGCTCAAGTCGAGCCCTGACAGCGTTGAGGTTGGGTTTCGTATTTCTAGAGATCGTGTCCATCGAATTCAAGCCTATATGCGAAGCCGAAATTGGTCACGCGCCACGGGCTGGATCTCCGTGCAAGTTTCGGACTTGTCGTTGCGTCACAAAGATCGTGACGATCAGCACTAGGATGATCGTAGGCCCAACCATCATTCCCGCACGCATGCCCATCAAACTCGCCATAGTGCCCGTCCACAGCCCACCCAGCACACCGGAAGCTCTGTGAGATTGCGAATACGCCCATCACCCGGACCAGAATGTCCTCTGGAACACGTAGCTGTACGGCGTTTATCGACGAAATGTTGAAAAATCCGTTCCAAAAGTAAGCCAGCGCAGCCAGCACCATTCCGAGCGCCAGTGAAGGCGAGTTCGACACCACCAGCATGATCGCAGAAAACGATGCCGCTCCCCCCGGGTATCACCCAGCCGAGGCGTCGTCCCGGCGAAAGACGCCCAGCGACCATGATGCCGCTGAACGCCCCGATGCCCGCCGATGAAAACATGAAGCAAACTTCTCTCTTGCCACCACAAACAGTTCGACGTAAGCAGGAAATAATCCGATCCACCCGAACACCATCAGCATGTTCGAAAAAGCCATAATCATGGGCACCAGCAACACCCGGTGTCGCCTTATAGAGCGAATCCCAGTGCCTAGATCACGAAGCACCCTCCCCCGAACCGAAAAAATACCCCTCCGAGGCAGTACTATCGTCGCCGAGAACATTGCGAACCAACCCAGCAAAGCGATGGAAAGTAGGTCTGGCGCGACGGTTGATCGGTACCAGAAACGAATCCAGTGATTACCGCGATCGCAAATATGTGCCACGCCCGCACTGTGTCAGTGATATCGAGAACGCCGTGAAGCACGAACAACAGAGCGCCAATCAGCGAAGATCCGCTAAGCAGGAATTTCGCTTCAAATCGATCGGCGAGAACGCCGCCAAATACGTTCACCAACATCATCGGAATGTCAGTCGCCTCAGCAACTCCACCAAGGCTCAGAAGCGAGCCGCTGAGTTCCCATATCAACAACCCTTGTGCAACCGCACCGAGTCGAAGAGCGTTCATCGCCAGAACGGTGCCGCCAAAGTAGGTCTGTAACGACTTGAACGATAGAGCGCTTACACGTCGTTCTTCGTTTCGAACTACCGACGATGTGTCGCTATCCGGCAACATTCAGCCCTCGACTCGACGTCGCTCACACTTCTTCCAAATTAGTGCCATTGAAGTTTCGAATCATCGGCTGAGTAATACCCACGAAAAGGAAGATCGAAGCGAGGATTGCTGCACCGATCCCAACCGCTACCCGCTCATCGTAAATAGAAGCGACGTAGCCACCCATCACGCCGCCGAGCGGTATGAAACTAAACGTGATGGTGTAGATGCCCATTACCCGCCCTCGCATCTGCTCAGGTACTCGCAGCTGCAGCACAGTCATTGCCACGACGAAAAAAATCGTGTTCGACAGTCCGCCGATGAAAAGAAAAGCCAGGGCAACGTAAAACGATGGTGAGAATGCAAACGATATGACCGCTACAGTAAACGTAATCGTGCCACCCAGCATGAAGTAACCAACCCGAGGGTTGGCACGAACTTTACCTACAGTGAACGTGCCTGCTAGCGCACCCAATCCCAAAGCCGACAGCATGATCCCGAAACCATCAGCGTCACGCCCAAATCGTTTGGCGAAGAACGGCATCAATTGAAGGTACTGCATCCCGAAGAAATGGGTCGAGTAGGTGAGCCCGATCAGGAGTAAAAAATCGCGTCTGGAGAATATAAATTTCACGCCATCGACGATGTCTCCTACATAGTTTCGAGAAGTTCCTAACGGAGGTGAACTTACTCGTAGCGAGATCATCACCAGTAGCATGCTTACCCAGCCGAGAACACCAACAAAGAAAACAGATTCAGTGCCGCCATAAGTGATAAGTACACCGCCGATAATCGGCGTAACCAGTCGGCTGAATTGCCACATCACGGTCCCGAGAACAACCGCACTCGCCATATGTCTTCGCTCGATCAGGAGCGGAAAGTACGAACTCCTTACCGGACCATCGAAGCCCATCACAAGACCCTGAGCCGAGGCAATCACGACGACATGCCAGATCATCACAGTGTTTGTGGCATCTAGAATCGCAAGCAGCATAAGTAAACCAGTTGAAGCAGCCGAAACCGCCACGATCAACATGCGGCGATCGAGTCGGTCGGCAAGAACGCCGCCGAAAAGGCTGACAAGAATCGTCGGAACTGCCGTTGCCCCACCGAGCACACCGACATCTACCGTCGAACCGCCAAGTTTGTCGACGATCAACCAACCTTGCGCCATCGTAACGATCTGGATCGCCCCCACCGATGCAAGCGAACCCAGCCAGTATCGTCGGTACTTGGCGTTACTTAACGCACCGAGCTTCTCAGCCAGTTTCTCGCGGAAGCCAACCGGGTTTTGCTGTTCTGTAGTGGTTGCCAAGCGAATATGATCGATTCGAAATTCGGCACTCGAAATTCATGCTACGTACGAAGCGACGATGTTACGCCTCAATCCAGCTGTCTAGTGGCCGAATGACGAAATTGGTTATTCAACCGTGACGGTCTTCGCCAGATTGCGCGGTTTGTCGGGGTCCCGTCCAAGTGCTAGCGCAGTGCGATAGGCGAGAAGTTGCATCGGAACCAACGTGATAAACGGCTGGAGCAGTTCCGGGCAATCAGGTACACGAATTACGTGGTCGGCCAGCCTCTCGACAGTGTCGTCGCCCTCAGTCGCAATCGCTGCAACCTCCCCTCCACGAGCCTTTACCTCACTGATGTTCGACAACATTTTCTCGTAAAGGTCGTTTCGTGGTGTGGCAACAACCGTTGCTATGTCGGGACCCAGAAGCGCGTTCACACCATGCTTCATCTCGCCTGCCGGATAACCTTCAGCGTGAATGTAGGCAAGCTCCTTCATTTTGAGTGCGCCCTCAAGGGCGATCGGTAGCTGTGCGCCTCGTCCGAGATAGAGAAGATCCTCAAATTTTGAGAGGCGATCAGCCAGTTCGGAAATCTGACCGTTGAGGCTGAGAGTAGTTGCAATCAACGACGGCAATTCTGCCATCGATCCCACAATGTTTCTGACCTGTTCACCACCTATAACACCTCTGGTCTCGGCGAGTACCACCGCCAGTTGCAATAGCGTCGTCATACTGGCAGTCATCGTCTTTGTTGAGGCAACTCCTATTTCCTGACCTGCCCGAATTGGCAGAGTGAAATCAGCGACGCGGGTAGCTTGCGAACCTTCCAGTTCAAGAACAACGGCCTGCGGCGCACCAGCATTTCGCGCGTGCTCCATTGCAGCCAGGGTATCGGCGGTCTCGCCAGATTGGGTAACGGCGATGACGAGGGTGTTAGGGCCAATCAACGGATTTCGATATCGCAATTCCGACGAGTTCTCAGCGGTTGCAGGAATTCTCGCCAGTGACTCGATCACCAAAGCGCCAAACATCCCAGCGTGAAGCGACGTTCCCATTCCTGTTAAGACAACCCGGTCGATCGCTTTGATTTGACCTTGAGCAAGTGAAAACTCAGGAAGTGAAAGCGTTCCCTTCGTGAAAGCAGCCCGCCCACGCATTGCACCCTGAATCGCATCTGGCTGTTCGGCTATCTCTTTCGACATGAAGTGCGGGTGATTACCTTTTTGCGCCGCTTCGAAGTTTTGAGAAGTAACGATCGGTTTTCGAGAGATTGACGATCCTTCCAGATCGAACAGTCGAATCACGCCACGTTCGATCTCAACAATTTCACCAGATTCGAGGTAAATCACTTCCGACGTGTACGGCAAGAGGGCGATCACGTCGGATGCCATGACAGCTGCGTCTGCATTCTTGCCAACCACGATTCCACCGGCGGTTCCAACGCGAAGCCCAACGGCAACGTCGGGCTCGGATGCAGAAACGGCGACCACGGCGGTATTGCCCTTTATCCTGCTCGCTGCACCAATAACTGCCTCACGTAGACTCCTTCCCGAAGTGACCGCGTTTCCGATCAGGTGTGCCAACACTTCCGAATCGGTTTCTGACTGAAACACGATTCCCGAGTCCATTAGCTCATCTTTTAGCTCAAGGAAATTCTCGATGATGCCGTTGTGCGCAATCGAAACAGAGCCGTTGCTAGATGCGTGCGGGTGTGAATTCTGGTGATTCACCCCACCGTGAGTTGCCCAGCGTGTGTGGCCAATTCCAACAACACCCGAAATCGAGTCGCCATCCAGAGCCGAAGCAAGATTGCCGAGCGACGCCCCATGGTCACCACGTTTCACCGTCTGAATCTCGCCAACTTCGTCGATAACTGAGATGCCGGCCGAATCGTATCCGCGGTATTCGACCGAACGAAGGCCTTCGATCAACAGCGGAACGACGTTTTCAGTTCCCGCGTATGCAAATATTCCACACACTTAACCACTCACCTCACGGAAGCTACTGGTCGATCAATCGTACTCAGATGTTTCGACAAATTCGTTAACGTACTTCTCAGAATATTCGCCCCGTTGCCCTTCTGGAAGCATTTTGGCGATACGAATCATAATTTCTGTCGTCACGTCGTTGGCCTTTTTCCTCGAAGGTCTACCCGCAACACCTGCGGTCACGAACGGCTTACCGATCTTGAGCCGAAGAGTCGCAGTGGGTTTGAATACCTTGATCGGATTCTGCAAGTTTTCCGAACCAGTGAGCGCAACCGGGATCACGGGCACGCCGGTTGAGATCGCGATATGCGCAAGACCAGGCTGGCCCCGAAGGAGACCGCCAAATTTGCTTCGGGTTCCTTCGGGAAAAACAATCGCGATTCGGTGTTCACTTAATAACTGGCGGGTTATCCAACTGAGTGCACGAACATCCGCTCGTCTCCGATCGACCGGAAATGCGCCGTATCCACGCATCAGGATCGAAGCGACCGGGTATTTGAACAGTTCCTTCTTCGCCAAAAACACCGGGGGGCGCGGAAGTGCCGTTGCCACTATCGCGGGATCCAAATTCGATAGGTGGTTCGGCGCAACTAGGAGTGGCCCAGAATCGGGTATGTTCTCCTGCCCTTCGATTTCGAAATCTGAAAACCATCTGAGCGTCGTCTTGAATCCAGCGTTGCAGAACGGGAACAGCCACTGGACCATCTACAGAACATCCTTAGCCAGTTCAACAAGTCGCTCTACAACCTGCTCGAACGAAAGATCTTCAGTATCAATTACACGGGCATCGCCTGCCGGTCTCAGCGGAGATTCTTTACGGGAGGAATCAATTTTGTCCCGGCGCTCCAATGAACGCAGGATATCTTCAAAGTCGACTTCAGCGCCTTCTGCCAAAAAATCGCGATGTCGTCGAATTGCACGAGTTCGGGCCGTCGCCGTCAGATAAATCTTCAAAGGTGCATCGGGGATTACGACCGTCCCAATATCTCGTCCAACCATCACGATCTCGCCTTCTCCCGCCAAACGGCGTTGCTCGGCGACCATGATTTCCCTAACTCTCCCAATAGCAGACACCGCGGAAACCGAATCATCGACCGCCACCGAGTGCAAGTGTTGGGTGATGTCTTCTCCGTCGATTACCATCTGGTTGCCGCTGTTCTTTGTTTCAGAAACCGTGAATTCCATCTGCTCAGTTGCCGCGATAACGGCTGAAGTATCGTTCACGTTAGCACCGATTCGAAGTGCGTTCCAAGTTGCAGCACGATACATAAGCCCGGTATCGAGGAATCGATATCCGATCTGCGCAGCAAACTCTCTGCCAGCAGAAGATTTACCCGAAACGGCTGATCCGTCGATCGCAATCGGCGGTCGTCCAGACTCTAACTCTGACAATCGATCTCCATTCCTATTCAGTGCTTCAGCTACCCATATTTGACCACATCCGCACTAAACCAACTCGAAATAGGGTAAACGTCTACTGTTAAAATCCTGATCATCCGACATGTACGCATTATCAATATTTCTGTATTGATTCGCCGAAACCATCGTGGTTGCGAATCGATGCGTTAACCTACCTAAATGGAGTTACTCGAAAATGAACGTTCTAGATTGGGTGCTGATCGTAACGTTTGCGCTAAGCGCCCTTTGGGGATTTAAAACCGGGCTGATTGATGCGGTTCTCAATGCCGTAGCCGTTTACTTCGGACTGTTCTTGAGTGGTCTGTTCGCAGGCCGCGTTCTGTCTCTGATTTGGCGCGGAGTTGAAAGCGAAGCCGTTTCAACAGCAATCGGATATGCAATAATCTTCGTAGCCGTATTCCTTGCTAGCCGAATCGTATCTTCAATCATCAAGAAGGCCCTCACCGCCAACATGGTGGATTGGGTTGATAGCGTCGGTGGAATCGTCGTAGGCCTTGTAGCCGGCGTGCTGATCGCCGGTGGTGTTATGACCGTTGCAGCTCGATACACCTACGTCATACCCGAAGGCACTTCAGGGCAGACGGCAACCGGCATTGAAGCGATGATCGAGAACGCCGGCAAAAACTATGTTGAGACCGGTATTCGAGAGAAACTCGACGAAGAACTCGTTGGATCACAGATCGTTCCGACACTGTTTACCCTGCGTAGCTTTGTTATCGAATTTGCACCCGATGACTTCGGGGTCGCTCTCGATATCCTCGAAACCCGAATAGGCGAAGTAGACGGTTAACCAGCAATAAGTAGAGTTACTATTGCAGCGGTCACTCAGGGAAAGACTGCACACGGAAACCCAAATGAGCGCCCAGACGACTAAAAACACAAGGGCACCAGTTCTGGTTCTCAACCAGAACTACCAGCCGCTCAACATCTGCGATATTCGTAGAGCGGTGAAGCTCGTGGGTAAAGGCAAAGCAGAATCGGTTCAGGATACCGGTGAGTACGTTCACACGGTGGACGATCTTTTTGACCGACCCGACGTGATTAGGCTGGTATATATGGTCAGGCGTCCTCTCCAGCGCCGAAAGATGTCACGCAACGAAATCTTTACTCGCGACAACTATTCGTGCCAGTACTGCGGTGCAAAACCACGTGATATGACTATCGACCACGTCCACCCCCGCTGCAAAGGGGGTGAATACACGTGGACGAACGTTGTGAGCGCCTGCAAGGCGTGTAACCACCGTAAGGCGGGCCGTACGCCCCGGGAAGCGGGAATGAGGCTACGTAACAAACCCCACGAGCCTCGACCAAACCCATACTCGTTCCTAAAGCTGGAGTCGTTGAAGCAAACATGGCTCCCGTTCGTGCCCTGGCTTTTGCCGGAGTCGAACCCACCGGCGGCGAACTTCGGCGCCGCAACCACCGGTTATTAGCGCTATCGATAGTGAGAGTGCGCTAGTCCTCGTCCTCGGCAGCATCAAGTGAGAGTGCGCTAGTCCTCGTCCTCGGCAGCATCAAACGTGAGAGAAGGCACTTTTGCCGGATCCGCCCATGGTAGATCGAGCATCAACACTTCTAGCGTCAACTGCGGCACAGCGTTGGCCTCAAGCGCAACCAGCGCATCCTGAATCGCAGTCACAGCTGCCGAAATCTGAGTTTCTTTCAACTGACCGGCAATATCATAAAACAGTTCGTTCCACTCGACATTCGTCACCTGATCATCGAGCTTGTATCGCATCATTGCAACGTCTCGCCACCATTCAAGCCACCGCTGCATCTCAGCAAGCACCGCGTCTCGGTCGCGCCAGAACTGTCCAGCTGTCTGACGGGCGTATCGAAACCGCTCTTCGACGTTGCCGGTAACGATCTCAGCGAATCGCAAAACCGCCTGATTGTGCGCATCGACAATCGTGGAGTCGTTCATGGCGTCGATGGCCCATCCCGGGCATCCACGGGCAAGCCGAGAAAGCGATCGAGCCTGATCTTCGTCGGCTTCAAATCGCTCGATCAACTCCGATTCGATCACTGCCGTATCAACAGGTCGCAAATCAACACGCTGGCAGCGAGATACAACCGTATCGGGCAACGCCTCATCGGTTGGAGCAGTGAGAATGATCAACACCTCGTCGGTCGGCTCTTCAAGAGTTTTCAGCATCGCGTTGAACGCCGCTTCGACCATCCGGTGGGCTCCATCGACGATGAACACCTTTTTCTCACCTTCAAACGGCATCGTCGCCGTTTCTTTGATCAAATCGCGGATGTGTTCGATCGAGATTGTCTGGCGCCCGCGCGCAGGGGTATCGTCCCCATCCGAAGACTTTTTGGAATCTTTGTCGAGCTCGGTATTGACATCAATCACTCTCACATCGGAGTGAATTCCCTTCCGAATTCGTTCCGCCTGATGCGAGGTAGAAAGATCTATATTCGGTACCTCGCCAAACATGTCGACCACTGGCTCGCTATTGACCATGCAGGCAATATCCAGAGCCAGCGTTCGTTTACCAACCTTGTCGGGACCGGTGATCAGATATGCATGCGCAAGCCGACCCGATTCCAACGATTTAGAAAGAAGCCGCGTCGCACCCGTATGGCCAAACGTCGTCCATCCAACGACTGGCGAATGAGTGGTGGCGGGTGTCGCGTAATCAGCCAAGATCGAGACTCGAGGCAAGCAGATCGCTGTAGGTTTCGCGTCGCCGGATCAAACGGGCCTGGCCGCCGTTCACCATCACCACAGCAGGACGTGGCTGCATGTTGTAGTTACTTGCCATCATCAGGCAGTAAGCCCCCGAAGCGGGGAGCGCCAGCAACTCGCCGGTCTCTGGATCAGGAAGGTTGACGTCGCACGCCAACACGTCGCCTGATTCGCAGAATTTTCCGGCGACCGTAACGGTCTGGTTCCGGGTTGCGTTCGGCCGATCCACCGGCACAACGGCATACTCCGAGTCATACAGCGCAGGTCGAATGTTGTCGCCCATACCGCCATCGACACTAACGTATGTTCGAACGTTAGGGATGGTCTTGATCCCTCCAACGGTGTACACCGCAACCCCGGCACGACCCACGATCGCACGACCCGGTTCGACCGTTATTTCGGGTTCGTCGAGACCGTACGTGTCGCAACCTCGGCGAATCGCCACAGCGATCTCTTTGGCGTAGTCGCTCATCGCCGGGGGAAGAGTGTCGGAGATGTATCCGATCGCAAATCCACCACCGGGACTAAACCGCTTCAACTCGAGTCCGTACTTGTCGCGCATATCCGCAGCGAACTTCAACACGTAATCGATCGCTTCGGAGTACGGCTCCAACTCGAAAATCGGTGAGCCAAGATGAAAATGTAGTCCCACGACATTGAGCGATTCCTTCGCCATCGCCTGTTCGACCGCAGCTTCGCCATCGCCTGTTTCGATCGAAAATCCGAACTTGGAGTCGAGAATCCCGGTCGACGTGAGCAAGTGAGTGTGGGGATCGACGCTCGGTGAAAGCCTGAGCATCACCTGCT
>CAJXEJ010000004.1 GCA_913052475.1 uncultured Dehalococcoidia bacterium | reverse complement strand
CCATGATGTCGAGCGCCTTATAGAGAATCGCTCCACGTTGTGGTGCGGGCATGGCGCCCCAGTCGTTCGAAGCATCGTCGGCGGCAGCGATGGCGTTTTCGGCGTCCTGCGGCAAGCTTGACTGAAATTGCCCGATCACCTGATCGGTATGGGCCGGATTAGCGACCGGGTAGACCTGGCCAGAAACGGAGTCCTGCCATTTGCCACCGATGAAGTTTTGGTGGATTCGTGATGAAGATGTTTCGGTCATTTTCCTGGTCTTTAGTGAGTCGAATTTATAGGTGTTGATTCCAGCCGCACCAGACATTCACAGATATCTCAGATGGATAGTACCCGGATACAGGCGTTTCGGGCTGGCGTATGAAGTGTTTCGCAGATATTCTGACGCCCGCGAACAACGCGTATTATTCGCGTAAGGGATTGTGCGTCTGTTTTGCATTGATTCGCGAAGTAACTGGAGTAATTGAGCGTATGTCACTCAGCGGTAGTTCAACCGTCACGATCCACATGTCAGCATCTGATCAGGTCATAGCCGAGAAATCGGTTCAGGTTCCCGATTACGACAAGCAGCGACTCGAAGATTTCGGGTTCTTGACAGATATGACTTTTGTGTTGATGTGCAACTATCACCAAACAGGTCATTTTGGTGGTGGTACCGCTTATACGCCCTACACGATTTCAACGCACCTAGCGGGTCCGGAAAACGGTGGAATGACGTTCGACTATCGTCGACCGAAGCACCCTTTCTCCGACAAGTTCATGCTTGCAGGTGGGCACAACGCCCCTGTGACCTACGCCATGTGGATGGCCATGGGTGAGGCTCTAGATCGAAAACACAAGGCGACCGGTGACGACAAATACAAGGCCGATCCGAAATCTGCGATGCTTGCCATCGATGCGCTTGGCTTCCGTCGTGGTGCTGGCGCGCTGGAGAATATTCTTGAACAGAACGGTCTCGCCGATCATCCGGCAATGATGCAGGCGAAGATTCGTGGAATCCGTGCGCTCTCGGGTCACTCGGAAACTACCGACCTCACCAATGATGTGAACGGTGGGCCTTCAGGTGTTGGCGTTGCAACCGCAGCTGGAAAGGCTGCTTTCTGGGACATGATGGGTGCCGACTCTTCCCTGAAAGTGATCGCCATCGAAGGTGAATTTGCACTGACCTCTGGCCACTCGCAGGAATTCAAGACTCAAGCGGTTGCTAACCGAGTCGGCAAACGGCTGCGCGTGCTGATGTCATACAACAACGCGGGCATCGACGACGAGCTCGTTGGCAGTGTTGTGAAGGAAGATACCTACAACATTGAAAACCAGTGGTCTTCGTACGGCTGGAACGTGATTAAGGTCGACAATGCAACCGACTACGATCAGGTTGTTGCCGCATTGAAGGCGATGGAAGACTGGGACGAGTCGGACCGTCGACCGATGATCGTTGTCGGAAACACGGTCAAAGGCTGGTGGCCTGAGGCGAAGGATGGGCAACTCCCAGGTGGAGTGGAACAGATCGTCGACCACGCAAGTCACGCCTACGGTATGCCAATGAACGGCGAGTATTTCCAGGCACTGGCAACGACATTTGAAGACAAGTTTGGGGTCAAGTTCGAAGGCATTCGAGAGGGTGCGCCTTCCGATCCCAAAGACGTTCTTCTTCAACTGAAAACCAACGTAGATATTGCGTTGTCGGTTCTTGACCAGAACGGTCTTGGCGACTGGTTGGCTGATCGACTGGTTGAGATTGGGGATCAGGTTCAGGACGATCTCTCACTGAGCGTTAATGCCGGCGAAGATCCATTCCTCGACGAGCGTCTTCGTGTGAAGAACCTTCCGAAAGAGGCGATGACGGTTTCTGCGAAGAACCACATCACCGGCGAGACAAAGGACGTAGGAATTACGCTCTACGAGCAGCCGGGCGGGATGAAGGGCACACGTCGTGCGATTTCAGAAATCATCAAGTGGGCCAACTACGTTACGGACAACCGATTCGTGATTGTGGCAGCCGACCTTGCTGAATCGATCAACGTTAACGGCGGATCGATTTGGGGTCACTACGATCCGCTCGACAACCAGGCAGGTACTCGTTTGAAGGCTCCGATTCAGGAAGCCGGAAACGCACTTACCGCGGTTGGATTTACAAGCCAGACTCTTTCGAAGGATCCCGACAAGTTTAACGGAGTCTGGTCGATATCTGGTACGTACGGTGCTTTCACACCGCTCATGTACCTGCCGCTCCGTGTCTGGAGTCAGCAGAATCAGGATTCACCGTTCCGCATGGGTGTTGCACACATCCTCGCCGGTCACTCGGGACCTGAGACTGCAGCCGACGCGCGGACTCACTTCGGTATCTTTTCGCCTCAGGTGTGGAAGCTCTTCCCAAAGGGGCAGGTGATCGTTCTCAATTTTTGGGACTACAACGACGTCGCTCCGGGCTACTTCGCCGCTGCTGAAATCGCGGCACGTGATCCGAAAGTCGGTGTGATTGTTCTTGAGGTTGCACGACCTGATTTTGCGGTCGCCGACCGATCGAAGTTCGCCGATTCCGATATCAACGCGGCAGCCAAGGGCTTCTACGTGATTCGGGACTACGATCCTTCGAGGCCAAAGGATGGTGTTGTCGTTTCACAGGGTTCGAGTTCGACTGTGAATCTGGTCGACGTACTGCCGAAGCTTGAAGAAGCCGGGGCTAACGTCAAGGTCATCGCAGCGATCAGCGAAGAGCTGTTCGATCGTCAGTTAGATGAATACAAGAACAGTGTTCTTTCAGATGCTGAGAAGTTCGACATGATGGTTGTGACCACCGGAACTCGCCGAGTGTGGCCTGTGACCGGTATTGGCCCGTTGACCGACGAGTATTCGCTGACTTCCGACTGGGATGACCAGTGGTTGAGCGGTGGTACTGAGGACGACGTGATCAAGGAAGCTCATCTCGACAAGGATTCGATCTTCAACGCGGTGAAGCGATTCGCTGACGACCACGGCGCTCGCATGTCCAGACAGGCAACGGCCGTCAATGGCCACGGCGGGTAGGTGGCAAACTCCGTTCATGATTGATGCTCGTAAGCATTGTTGTCAATCCATCATCACCGCTGGAGTCGCAGCGTTCTCGCTTTACTTGTTCATCTACCTGCGTTCCGCAGAACTGAGGCAGATACGGCGATAAATGTCCAGCCGTTTCGGTCGTGTTCGATTTGTTTATAAGAAAAGCCACCGAGAAGTCGGTGGCTTTTCTTATTTGCTTCTGGTGGAGCTGGGGGGATTCGAACCCCCGACCTCGTCATTGCGAACGACGCGCTCTCCCAACTGAGCTACAGCCCCAATTTCGGTTGCCGCAGCATCTCATTACGTTGAGGGGGGTGCGGCTTTTCGAATTCGGGATATTTTCAGCGTAGCAAATCTCTGATGAGAAATCTCAACCTCGTGGGATTCTTCGGTGAATTCGGTGCTAGTATTCCGCCGGTTCGTCCGGATATTAGGTGTCTATACAAGCTCCGGAGCAGGAAGCTACCCAAGACACTGAATCGATCACATAGCGAGGTTCGAGTTGCTAAAGCATTTTCAGGTGCCTGATGACATTGCCGTTCGGGTAGATGTCGACAAATTGCGTTCTGTCACTGAGCAGGTATTTATGAAATGTGGTGTTCCTGAATCGGAAGCCAAACAGGGTGCGGATGTTCTGATCTTTGCCGATCAAAGCGGCATTGACACTCACGGGGTGTCGAACATGCTTCGATCTTATGTTGCCGGGTACAACTCTGATGTACTGAACCCGAACCCTGAGATGAAGACCATCAAGGAAACGCCTTCGACTGCGACTATCGACGGCGATGGTGGTCTTGGCCTGATGATCGCCCCGAAGGCGATGCAAATTGCGATCGACAAAGCAAAGACGGTCGGGACGGGTATCGTTGCAGTTCGAAACTCAGGTCACTTGGGAGCTGCCGGTTATCATGCGATGCTGGCAGCAGATCAGGACATGATCGGCTGGTGTATGACTGCCGGTGGTAAATCGATGGTTCCGACGTTTGGCGCCGAGCCGCAGTTGGGAACGAATCCGATTGCGTTTGCAGCACCGGGTAACAATGAGCCAACGTTCATGTTTGATGCTGCGATGACTTCGATCGCCGGAAACAAGATCGGTCTTGCAGCTCGAATGGGTAAAGAGATGTCACCAGGCTGGGTCGCCAATGACGATGGAACCCCTGATATGGATGGTGGTCAGTTCACGGAACTAACTCTGGGTACTACACGAATGCAACTTCCGATGGGCTCAACTCGAGAACTCGGATCGCACAAGGGCTACGGTCTTGGCGTGATCGTAGACATTCTGTGCGGCCAGCTTTCGTTCGCACCTGGATTCGGAACTCTTGCCCAACAACGACGTGCCCACTTCGTTGCGGCGTACTCGGTCGATGCGTTTGGCGATGTCGATGAGTTCAAGGCTAATATGGATGGAATGGTTAGCGGACTCGCTGCGACGAAACCGATGCCGGGTGAAGAGCGGGTTCTTTACGCCGGTTTGCCGGAACATGAGACGCGGATTGAGCGTCGTGAGAATGGCGTGCCGTTGCACCCGGAGGTAGTCGACTGGTTCCGTGATATTTGCGCTGAGTTCGAGATTACGTTCGATCTGGCTTAGTGGTGCGTAGCGTTCGTTCGAGCTGACTGGCGAAAATCGCGTTATCCTGAATAAAATTCAGGATAACGAGCGCGTTTAATGGTTTGTTCGTTGTCGGCAATAAGCGCTTTAGCCCACCTTCGTTGACTGAATCGGGATATGTTTTAGTATCCAGCCTAATACGGACGGTGATGTGATCGCGGACATGACGCTGAAAACGATCTATTCTTCGAGCGCAAGCTTGCCGAATATTTCGTCTTCGCCAGCGAAGTTCACCGGCCGGTCGGGTGTTTCGTCGTTTTCGTAGTAGACATCTCGCGCGAGGTTTAGAACGACGTTGAACTCAGCCGGAAGTGTGGATTCAATGTTGCGAAGTGAGGAGATTTGTTCGTCTTCGGTCATTGCTGCGAATCCTCCAACAGCGTGAGCCATCATGTCGAGTGAAAGTGCCTCGGCGATTCGTATGAAGGCTGAATTGCTCGTCGAATTTTTCTGGGCCCGTTTATGTACTTTTTCGAGGGTTCCGATAGATGCCGAGGAGGGTTCAACGTCATCGAACGGAATCATTCGGTTGAACGCATGGGTGAGGGTAATAGTGTCGGATCCGGTGAGCGACCCGTCTTGGTTAGGCATGATTGTGGATACAGTACGAGGTGTCGGGCATGATTGGAAGATGCTACGGGTGAGCTATTTGCGGGAACGCCTACTCGCGTACCCTGAATAGATATCGTTTGGCCAGCGCAGATTAATGTTCGGGTAAGGGAATTTACATGCTCAATGGAGTTTTGGTCGGGTTCGGGATAATACTTGCATCGCTGATCATTCCGATCGTCCACTACGTCGCAGTTCCGCTCAGTCCCTTCATTGCTGGTTTTATCGGTAGTGGTGTCGCCAAGATTGATGAGAGTGGAATCGTTAAGTTCGGCGCATTGATGGCAGCGTTGATGTTTGTACCGTCTGTCGTGATGCTGTTGGTCAAGTTCGTTTTCGGTGTCGACGAGATCATAGGAATTCCGACGATGCTTGGTGTCTGGGTCACGCTGGCCTTGATTCCGTACACGTGGTTCGGCGCTACGGTTGGTGCGCTGGGCGGCTACGTGATCCGTCGCAATCAGGAAAAATCGGCCAGTTAGCAGCGATCCTGCTCGACTAAAGCGATGACGTCAAATCGCGTGTGGCGTCGTGAGCCGAACGCCTTCGTTCTCGTGTTACCTTGGGATCAGGAACAACCACGATTGGCCCGTTGGCTTCACGGGCCAGCATATCGGCGTTGCTGCCGAAGACGGCCCGGCGGATACCCGAGCGCATCCTCGATCCGGCAACTACCCACGAGCCGGGATTTTCGATCTGAAGCCCGTTTACATGTTTGAGGAGATCTTTTCCGCCCTGTTCAATCTCGACGGAAATTCCATCGGCAGTGAACGTGTTGATGATCTCGTCTTCGATCTTGCCTGTTGATTCTGACCGCGCGAGAATAATTTTTACCCCTGATCGACTGGCTCCTGCCAGCGCACTTGCGATCGGAAGGGCGGAATCGGTCTTTCCCCGGGTGCAGGGCACGATCAGCGTCTTTGGTGCGTCGGGTGGCGTACCATTAAGCGTTGCGTGATGCGGGTTGATGATCAGCAACGGTGCGGCTGTTTTTCGCCACAGATCGTCGAGTAGGCCGGGTGATATGAACCTGTGAGCACGAGATCTGACTGTCGTCGCAATGGCAACGATCCCGAATGAACTGGTCGTCGAGCGGGAAGTGATCATGGTCGAGGTGTCGCCAGTTGCGATGCCCCAGCGAGATTTCACACCGTGAGGACCCAGCCGGCTTACGACTTCTTCGAGATAGGCAGCAGCCAATGCGGTGCCTCGATCATGCGGGGCATCCGGGTAGTGAACCTGTCCGGGACGTGCACCATGGGCCGGGTGAGTCGACGGCAGGCTGTGGAAAAGAGTGATTTCGCCAGAGAACCAGTCAGCCATCATCGAGGCGAACGGCAGTATCTGTTCCGATCGTCGGAAGCCGTTGAGAGGTGCAAGTATTCGATCGAGATTCAGCGCGCTTCCGCGACCAACGGCAAGGCGTCGGACATCATCCTGAGTCTGTGGTGTCGGGTCTGTCTGCTGAGTCATCGCTGTTCTTCTAGAGCGAGTTTATCGCTTTCATGAACAATGCAAGACGATTGATCTGTTCGCTGATTTCGATGTTTTCTCCTTCAGCGTGAGGATTCAACCCCTTTGAGCCGAGTCCGTCGGCGGAGGGGACGCCCATTGCGGCGGTCAGATTGGCGTCGCTGCCGCCGCCGGTCGATTCTTCAGTCAGTTCGAAACCGAACTCGTTCGACCAGCCGATGAGTTTTTCGGCAAGCTCGGCAAGTGCGGACGTCCGCTCCATTGGAGGACGGTGGAAGCCACCAGAGATTTTGATGGAAGTGCCTTCGATCTCTGGTTTCATTGAACGTATTTGCGACTCGATGACTTCTGCTTGATTGGTTGTGCGCACTCGAACGTCGATGCTTGCTTCGGCTGATGCGGGTATCGTGTTCCTTGCCGATCCACCCGAGATCAGCCCGGTATTTACGGTGATGCCGCTCGGCCAGTCATTTAGTGCTTGGCATTCGATGATTCTGAGGGCTAGTTCGTTAATCGCCGAGGCTCCTCGTTCGGGAAACGCCCCGGCGTGACTCGCTTTGCCTGTGATCGAAACACGGAACTCGCCAAGCCCTTTTCGCTGTGTTTTGAGTGCCCCGGCGCCTGCCTGGCCCGGTTCCATGATTAGTGCGTACTCAGCACCTTTTGCGCATTTTTCTACGAGTGGACGTGATGATGGGCTGCCGGCCTCTTCATCGGTGTTGAAAAGAACTTTAATCGGTCGGATTGGCCAGAGATTGTTCTGCTGGAGAGTCCGGAGTCCGATGATTGTGGTTGCGATACCGGCTTTCATATCGAGTACGCCGGGTCCGTAAAGACGTCCATCTTTTTCGGTGTAGCCCATTCGCTCAAGGGTTCCGAACGGCCAAACGGTGTCAAGGTGACCGACGATGAGGGCATGACTTTTCGTTGATTCCGATGCTGGCCAGTCACCAGTTACGTGATCGCCATAGGTTGATTCCGGGTGAATTTCGACTTCGGCTCCCAGATCTTTGAGCAGATCGGCAGCAAGTGACGCGATGTGATCGTTTGCTGCTTTATCGCTGGTAGGTGTTTCGATCAGGACGAGCTTTTCAATCAGGTTGAATAGATCGGTTTCCTGAGATTTTGCGAGCTGTGGCCAGTTGGACAACGAGGGTTCCAGTGCTGCAGATGATTGCGGTGTGCACGGATTGTAGGGGCGAGAGCACCTGAATGGGGAATCGTCGGTTTGGATCAACCGGTGGCGGGTTCGCCGGCTTTACCACCGGTGTTGGATCTGGCACGTTTGGTGCCGGGGCTGATGTGGCCTAACTACGATCTGCGTTGGAGCGTTAACAGGATCGAGATCACCACCGCAGGCGACCGCAGCAATCGCGGTTACTGCCGACACAGTCACACCATCGAATGTCTCTCCACTTCGGTCGAGGTATCTGTTGGTGTTTAGGTGAGTCCCTCGATGGGGCATGAAGGCACTTCGGCCCAATCTCGCCATGATCCATCGTAGTCACGCACGTTCTCGAAACCGGCTAGTTTCAGGGTCCAGAATCCGTGCGCCGCGCGGATGCCTCCCTGTCAGTAAGTGATGACGTTTTTGTCGGGTGTAATTCCCACATCTGTGAGTATTTTTCGTATTTCCGGGGCGGTCTTCAGTGAGGGGATCTCGCCCTCGGTCATGAAATGTGTCCACTCCAGATGAACCGCACCTGGAATTCTTCCGCCACGTGGGCCGTCACGTTTATTTTCACCAGACCATTCGTCGTCTGATCGCACGTCCATCAAGATCGTCGAATCGTCGTCGATCGCTGAAATTACTCGATCGCGTGAGGCGAATATCTCGGAATTTTCCGTAGCCGAAAACGTCCCTGTTCTGCCCGCGTACGAAGTCACTTCGGTGGTCGTTTCTCGACCCTCGGCCACCCACTTTTCGAGCCCGCCATCAAGGACTCTTACATTGGTGTGTCCGTAGTAGTGGAGCGCCCACATGAGTCGAAACGAGTAGACGCCTCCGCTCCGGTTGTATCCGATCACAAGCGTGTCGTTGTCGATTCCGAGATTTGCCATCGTCTGTGCGAACTGCTCGGGTCCCTGAATATGCGTTCGATCGTCAAGTGACGTTTTGTAGTAGTGATCGACTGGATTTACAGCGCCTGGAATGTGACCTGCTGTGTATTCATCTGGTATGTCGGTATCGACAAGCCTCACGTTCGGATCTGAAATGTGATCGGAAAGCCAATCGGTCGTTACAAAAACATCTGAAATCGAATAGCCACGTTCACTTGGCGGGATAATTGATGGAATACTCATGCGTCACGCTGAAAATCTCTTAATTGATTGATACCTTAAACTTCGGTTTGCAGATGCTATCACCAAGCATCATGAACTCTTTACGTTACTAAGTAAAAGGCGCGATTAATCGTGATGAGTTTTACAGTCGAACAGTAATTAGAACTGGCTACCGTTTCAGTCAGGGGCTGGGGTTATGCCGAAGAATCTAAAGTCGGAGCTTTCAACGGCAGATTTATTTATTTGAATTTCATACTCGCAGGGCTAAATATTGATCACGCTCCAATTGAAGTACTGGAGCGTGTGGCTGTCCCAACTCATTCGCTTAAGGGACACCTTGGACGGCTTGCGACGTACGCCGGTGGGGGAGTCATCCTCTCGACCTGCAACCGCACCGAGATCTACTCAGTCGCCGAAAACGCTGAAGTTGGAGTGCGTCAGCTCAGGGAATATATCGACGCTGTCGCAGAACATGCTGGTATCACCGGTATTAGCGAGTACATCTACACCCTTACTGGAGACGAGGTAGCCAAACAACTTTTCGGTGTCACAGCCGGCCTTCAATCGATAGCACTCGGAGAATCTCAGATACTCGGACAGGTAACTCGAGCTTTGCAGGCGGCTGGCGAGGCTGGCACTGTCGACCCGATGCTTTCACGGTTGTTCCACGCTGCTCTTCGAACGAGCCGCAAGATTCGTAAAGAGACGGACTTGGGTCGAAATCGAACTTCGGTTTCGTCGCTCGGTGTCCAGGAACTTCAGACGACATTGGGCGATTTCAAGGGATTACGCGTAGTGCTGCTTGGTGCTGGTGAGATGGGCAAGCTGACCGCTCGAGCACTGAGACGCTACGGGGCAGACGATATTGTTGTTGCGAGCCGATCGATGAACCGTGGCAATATTCTTGCCGATGAGCTTGGTGCGCCGCAGGTAGCGTTCGAAGATATTACGGAAGCCATCGCCGAGGCAGACGTGCTGATTACATGTACGGCTTCTACCGATTCGGTGATTATGGTCGATGTCGTCAAGGAAGTTATCGATACTCGCCCGGATCGGAAGTTGAGTATTCTCGATTTGGGTATGCCACGTGACGTTGATCCTGCGTCGGCTGACGTTGCTGGCGTAAATCTCATTAGCCTTCCCGAGCTACAGGCGAAATCGGTTAAAAGCTGGGAGTTTCGTGAAAAGGCTGCAGCAGAGGCACAGGACCTGATTGATGACGGTATTCGACGTTTCAAGGAGCGCTTGATGGGTATCAATAGCGAGCCGGTTATCAAGACACTCGGGGCGCGCATGGAGCAGATGAGGCGTGAGGAAGTCGAGCAGACGCTTGGGCAGCTCGACGGACTGACCGAGAAGCAGGCCGTCTCGGTCGAGAAGATGACTCGCTCGCTTGTTCGCAGAATCCTCGCCGATCCGATCAGTTTCCTGCGCAGCGAAGAAGATAGTGGAGCCGAAGTAGTTCAAAAAGTGTTTGCACTCGTTGAGCAGAGCGAGACAGAACACGAGCTCGAGTAATTTCCGGCAAATACCCAGATTGGGTGAAATCTGACGAGAGGTACTGTTTACAGTGCCCCTTTTCGCGCCAAAATACCTGTGTCTTAGTTTTTAAGCACGTTCGTTAGTTATTCGGAGACCCCAATTGTCTCGTGCAAAGTCGGCACAGCTGTTCTCTAACGCCAAATCTCTCATCCCCGGGGGGGTAAACAGCCCTGCGCGTGCATGGGGTTCTGTTGGTGGTGAACCAATCTTTTTCAAGAAAGCTTCCGGCTCTCGAGTATGGGATGCTGACGACAACGAGTTGATCGACTATGTGTGTTCTTGGGGTCCGATGATCCTGGGCCACGCGCATCCGGCGGTAATTGATGCTGCGGTTGAGGCTGCACGCTCGGGGACTTCGTTTGGTGCGCCTACTGAGCTGGAAGTTGAGATGGCGCGACGGGTGGTCGATGCTGTTCCTTCAATTGAAGTTGTCCGATTTGTAAGTTCCGGAACCGAAGCGACGATGTCGGCTTTGCGGTTAGCGCGAGCGAAGACAGGTCGCAACAAGATATTGAAGTTCAACGGTGGCTATCACGGTCACGAAGACGCTTTGTTAGTCGAGGCCGGATCGGGTTTGGCGAATCAGGGAATTGCCTCCTCTGCAGGTGTTCATCCCGACTATGCGGCTGCGACGCTCGTGGCTGATTTCAACGATGTTGAATCGGCTCGGCTGCTTCTTGAGGCGAACAGAGGCGAAGTAGCTGCGGTGATTGTCGAGCCGATCGGCGGCAATATGGGTGTTGTACCGCCCGAGCCGGAATTTCTCGAAGGATTGCGTGATCACACAGCCGAACACGGCACGCTGTTGATTTTCGATGAGGTTATTTCAGGATTTCGTGTTGCCTATGGCGGTGCACAGAGCGTTTATGGCGTTACGCCAGACATTACGTGCTTGGGCAAGATCGTTGGTGGTGGCTTCCCGGTTGGTGCGTACGGTGGCAGCGCGGAGATTATGAGCGAAGTGGCACCGCTAGGGCCGATGTATCAGGCTGGTACGCTTTCGGGTAATCCTGTGGCAATGGCAGCTGGGATCGCCACGTTGGACGAGCTTTCTAAGCCAGGAATTTACGAAGGAATTCAGGCTAAAACCGACATGCTTGCCGATGGAGTTCTCTATGTATTTGGAAAAGCCGGTGTTCCTGCGGTGATTAACCGTGCGTGCGGGTTGTTGACCGTGTTCTTCACCAATAAAACGGTGACCGATATGGATAGTGCTTCTGCGACCGATCGTGAAGCGTTCGGTGCCTTCTTTCACGGTATGGTCGACAACGGCGTGTACCTACCGCCTTCACAGTTCGAGGCATGGTTTGTTTCGACAGCTCACAGCGACGCAGATATTGCGCAGACACTGGAAGCGGTTGCGAAGTCGTTGCCATCGTAGGTTCGGTCTGGTCACATAGGCGGTTTCGCTGGTGCCCTAGAGCTTGTTTCGCAATCACGATAAGCCGTATGAGTGCATTTACTCAGGCGGCTTTTTCTATTAACTCCGGTTGGCCGAAGCTGAAAACGCTTCCCAAAGTTTGCCAACGGTGTGATGCCGCTGATTTTACCGAACTCGCTCAAGAACGATTTGAACTGAGGATGCGGGTCATCTTTCGTGCCCGATAGGTACACCGCCCTTACGCCTCCCGAATGCCTCCCACTCTAGGAGGGGGGACTGTTTTGTTTCGGATCCGGTTGACCTCGTTGTGGTTCTGGCTGAATAAGCCGAGTTTTCGGGTGAACATGGTCTGCTGGTTGACGGCATGAACGCCGTTCAACTTACGTCTGAGGAGCAGGCAGCGGTTGACACTATCAAGATGATGTCGCGTAACACCACGCCCAGAAATTGCAACCGTGATGCCCCAGTTTCAGCCACCCCGATGGCTTAACCGATCGTGAAGTTGAAGTTCTTCGAGAGCTGGCAACCGGTAAGTCGAATCGAGAGATTGCGAGGCTTTGTTCATTACACCGAACACGGTTATTCGGCATAGGGCGAATATTTTTTCGAAGACGGACATTGCAAACAGGGTGCAGGTGGCTGTTTAGGTGACCGAGAACGATCTGAGTTAGTTGAGATCGACGAGGGTTGCACCGTTGCCGCCTCGATTGCGAGGGGCTGCACTGTAGGAGGCAACGAGGGGATGTTTCGCTAGTTGGACTCGAATGGATTCCCGAAGTGCTCCGGTGCCGTCGCCATGAATGATTAGGACGTTGGAGAGTCCCTGAATTGAGCTATCGTCGATGAACTGGCGAACAATTTCATCTGATTCATGAACTCTGGATCCTCGAATGTCGAGTTCGCCCGATGTGTTGGCGGTTTCGCCTGCTGTGACTGTGTTGACGGTTACGTTGGGTAGATCGTTCGGTGAGACCGCCGGTTTATTTTCAGGCGCGGGTTTGATGACACGGAGTTGGCGTTCGTTTAGCTCGATGCGAGAGTTGCCCATCATCAACTCGACGGTTCCGCCGGGACTGACATCGATTACTTCTGCTTCGACGGCGAGTCCCTTGATTTCGACCTGATCGCCCGGTTGGAGTGATTCTTCTTCTTCCGGCTGTTCTGGCTGAACGGCATCCGGGGGTGGAGCGACCGGCAACCATGTGGGATCGGAGAACTGGGTTCGAACTCGACCGATGGCACGTTGAGCAGTTGCGAGGTCGTTGTCGTTCTTCGCATTGCTGACGATCTTGCGGAGCGAACGGCGGATCTCCTCGGTTTCAAGTCGGAGTTCCATGCGCGATTTCTCGAGCATGTCTTCTTGTGCACGAGTTACGTTCGATAGCTTGCTCTGAAGGTCTTTACGTGCGGTTTCAGCTTCGATTTTCGCTTCCTCAGCTTCGGCTTGTATCCGGCTCACCTCTTCGCGTTCTCGTTGTAGTTGCTGGAGGATGGTTTCCGCTTCGGCTCGCTTTGGATCCATCATCGATTCGGCGTCGTCGAGAACCTGACTTGGCATACCCAGATGGCGCGCCACGTGCAACGCGTAGCTGCGACCGGGTATGCCCATTAGCACCTGATATGTGGGCATCATCGTGTCGGGATTTAGTTCTACAGAGGCGTTGGCGAGTTCTTCCGATTCGGCGGCGTATTCGGCAACGGCACGATAGTGAGAAGTGACCGCGATTGGCATGTCGTTTTCGGTGGCGTGTGCCAGAACTGCGCGTGCGAGGGCGGATCCTTCTTCGGGGTCGGTCCCAGTACCGAGTTCGTCGAGCAGTATTAGGGAATTTGGGGTCGCTTCGAGGAGAATTTCGATCACGCGTCCCATGTGCGAAGAGAAGGTCGAAACTGATCGTTCTATCGATTGTGAGTCGCCGATATCAGCGTAGACAGCATCAAAGATCGCCATTTCGCCGTCGACCACGGGCAACTGCAATCCCGACTGGTGCATCAGGGCGAACAGGCCGATTGTCTTGATCGCAACGGTTTTACCACCGGTGTTCGGACCGGTAATCACGAGGCCACGGAATCCGGGACCGATATTGATTGTGATGGGAACCGCGTCGCTGCCGAGAAGGGGGTGGCGTGCGCCAACGAGGTTGGTGACGTTGTCGGAACCAGGGGGCATCGTTTCGATACGCCGAGCTTTCATCGTTCCGGCGAGTCGGGCGCGGGCGGTAATGAAATCGAGCGCGGCTGCTGCTTCAACGGCGATGATCGCTTCTTCTTCCCGGTCACCAATCAAGCGTGATAGACGTCGGAGAATTCGTTCTTCTTCTCGTTGCGCTTCGGCCGCGGTTTCTCGCCAGTCGTTGCAAAGCTCAACGGCTTTGAGTGGCTCGACGAACAGGGTTGCTCCGCTACTTGATACGTCGTGGACGATCCCCGGGACTGAGTCTCTGGCGTCGGCTCGAACTTCGAGGACGAGTCGTTCTCCGCGGGTTGCGATGGCACCTGATTGAAGCGATTGCTTCACGGTTTTGCTGTTGGAAATTCGTTCCATTGCTCGCATGACCCGCTGGAACGTTTTGCTTACATTGGCCCTGAGACGTGCAAGTTTCGGGGTTGCGTTGTTGAGGACTTCACCCTGTTCAGAGATCGATTTGAAAATCTCTTTACCAAGATCACGCAGGTCGGGTATTTCGGAGACAATTACCTCGAGAAGCGGGGCGCAGCCTTTCATCGCCACGACGGTGTTTCGTGCTGTCCAGATGGATTCGAGAAGGTGCAGCACCGATACGATCTCGGTTCCTGTGAGCATTCCGTCGATTGCGGCGCGACGGAGGAGGTCACGCGGATCTCTCGTTCCTACCAACCCTATGTCGCCGACAGTTCCAAGCATGAGTGCCGCCTGAGCCGTTTCGTCCTGCAGTCGCTCGACGTCTTTGATATCGGTTACCGGGCGTGCTGCGATAACCATTTCGCGGGACATGAAGAAGCGTGTTCGGTTGGCGAGAAGCTCTCTAACGTTCGTGAATTCGAGGAGTTCCCATGCCTGAAGCTGAATTTCAGATAATCCGTGGAATTCGGGTTCTGAGACCGGTTCTTCGGCTGGCGATATGTCGGTGTGATGGTTGGTCGTACTCATGGCGCTGCGACGATTGTAGAGTGAATTGCTTGTTTATACTCGGATTCGTTCAGAAAAATCGTTCGTTTATACAGCCAGTAGTGGAAATTGATCACGTCGAACACGGATACATCGGGCCAACATGAATTTTCCGCGCCAGAACAGCAGATCATCGGAAGCATGACGGAACTGCTAGTGCGGGCTGGCCTTGAGTATCAGAGTCAATTTGTAGAAGTGAGCGGCCAGCGAATTCACTATTTGGAGTACGGCGATGGGTCGCCAGTTCTCATGCTGCACGGCGGCGGAGCAGGATCGGCTATCTGGTTTCGCCAGATCGAGATTCTTTCAAAATCGCATCGTGTGATCGCTCCTGACCATCCTGTATTCGGTCTTTCCTCTCAGGTTGGTTTTGGGTCACCGCTTGTGGATTCGCTTCTCATGTACCTGACCGGATTCATGGATGCGTTGAAGTTGGAGCGAGCCGATGTTGTCGGCCTCTCGATGGGTGCGCAGGGGGCACTGGCACTGGCAATCGAGTACCCGGAACGAGTCGATCGGGTGGTAGTTGTCGATTCGGCAGGACTTGGCAAGGAGTTCCCTCTGCTGTTTAAGCTGGCGAATGTTCCGCTGTTTGGACGATTGGTGACGCGTCCGAATCGGTGGGGACAGGACAACTATTTCAAGACGATGGAAGTTGTGAATTCACGGTTCGAGGACGCTGTGGCGTACAGGCAATACGCTTACGACGTGACGCTGACCGAGGGGCACTCAAAGGCGATGCGAACGAGTCTTTCGGCGATCACCGGCTTTGGTGGCCAGAAGAGTATTTTTACTGACGACGAGCTCAGATCAATCACCGCACCGACTCTTGCCATCTGGGGTGAGAACGACCCGTTGTTTCCTGTGGAGCATGGATATCGGCTGGCTGAGTTGGTGCCGAACGCACGGATGTTTGTGATTGAGAATGCGATGCACGTTCCGCTCCTCGATCGAGCCGACGAAGTGAACGAGCTATTCGACGGTTTTCTGACGGACCGCTAAATTCCGAAGAGATCGCCGACCTTTAGATCGACAGACTCTGCCCATTCTGCAGCGCCGATCTTCTTGCCTCCAGTGGCACGGACACGTCCGATAGCGATTGATCCATCGGCGGCTGAGACGATGATCTTTTCGCCGCTAATTTCCACGACTGCTCCCGGTGAATGCCCATCGGAAATGTACGAAGATCGTGCAGCATCGTAGAGCGAGAGGTTTATTCCGTTGTGCGTAGTATTTGCGCCGGGTTGGGGATCGGCACCGCGAATCATGTTGAATACAGTATCGACACCTGCTAACCAGTCGACAGCAACATCGCTCGCTTTGCACCAGCTTTCGTAGGTGGCATTTGATTCGTCTTGAACGATTTTCGGAGCAGTTCCGGCGCGAACGAGATCGACTGATTCGACCATGGCTTCGACGCCGAGGGGGTAGAGCTTATTGAAGTAGACACTACCCAGCGTGGCTTCAGGGGCTATGGTGACGTGCTTTTGCATCAGAACGGGGCCAGTATCGAGTCCTTCATCCGGCCAGAAAATCGTAAGACCGGTTTCGGTTTCTCCGTTGATGATTGGCCAGTTGATCGAGCTGGGCCCACGGTGGAGTGGTAGGAGGGACGGGTGATATTGAATCGTACCGAGCGAAGGGAAGTTGATCATTTCCATCGGGACTATGTCAGTGACGAACGCCATTACGCACAGTTCGGGTTCAAGCGAGTTGAATTGATCGATTGCTTCTTGATCGCGGAGGCGACTGAACTCATATACGGGCACATTGAGTTCGTTTGCAGTATCGGAAATTGGGTCAGATGAGTGTCCTTCCCTGATTGGAGGGGCAAAGACTCCGACAATTTCGTCCTCACCTTTTTCGACGAGGGCTTCGAGTACTGATTTTCCGAATACGGATTGGCCGATCAGGGCGATTTTCAACTTACGTCTTTCTTGTTTAGCACCGGGCGTCATCGGATGACTTGGTCGCGCTTCGTATTTACGTCCCTATAACTCCCTTCCATCAAGGAAGGGAGTACCAGTACTTTTGGCTGAGGGCGTAAGCGGATGATCTGGTTGCGCGTCGCAGTTTACCCTCCCTTTAGCACCTTCTCGGGTAGGGAACAGGACGGAACCTAGCTTGGCGGTATTTCTAACACGATATCGGAGATTGTGTCGGTTAGCATTGTTGACTGTCGAGAGATTTGGGTCTAACTATCCCCATATTCCATAGAAAGAATTTGAATTTGACGACGCCGGACGACTTGCCGAGCGAAACAAACAAAGCGGAAATCGATTTTCCGCCGAAGAGTGCTGCAGAGTTTTTTCAACTTGGTTTGACGAGCGCTCAGCTGGGTATGCCCGATAAAGCTGCCAGCGATTTCGAGGAAGCTGCGTGGCTTGATCCCGAGAACCACGAAGTACAGTTCAATTTGGGCGTTGCTTATCTGTCGATGGGTGATTTCGAGCAGGCGATTAACAATTTCACGAAGGCTATCGAGCTCAAGCCCGGTGTTGCCGATATGTACGGCAATCGCGCGGTTGCTCACGCTGCTATTAGCGAGGATGAAAAGTCGGAAGCCGACGTGGCGGAGGCGGTTCGTCTAGGTGCACCCCCGGGCGGTCTGAGTTCGGTGATTGATTATGTGAAGGACCAACGCCACTGAGTGGCGTGACTGGCACCGTTGCTGAGAAACTGGCCCAACGGTCGATTTCTATCCACACCCTAACCCTCGCCCTTCGAGGGAAAGGGGACATGTTTGACTAGGTCGAGGTGTATCGCCAGTCAGGGTAGGCTTCGTCTAGTTGGAGACTGCGTTGATAGCGCCTGATGGCATCGAAGGCAGCGACGAGGCTTGTTGGCTGAGTTGCTGGCGTGCGGCGGGTTGCTGAACTCAGATGTTCTACCAGGAACAGTGCTTCGGCTTTCGATAGAGGACTGTATTCGGTGTGCCGCTCGAGAAGTGGGTACTCTATGCCCGCGGCTGTTAGTCGGGCGAATGCCCGAGCGGCTGTCAGATCACGGCGATCGTGTGCGGGAGCACCGTCAGGTCCTGTGCGTGGACGCCTTATCAGTTCCGATGTGATCAGGTTGTCGTAGAGATCGAGGTCAAGGCCGCTCTGGGTTAAGAATTCTGAGATGGGTATCGGACTTGCTGGCGCAGAGGCTGCAGCACCTGCGCCTTTTGCCGACGGCATTGCGGATGCGAGTGGCGATGAGGGATCGCCGTTTACAATCTGCTTTATTCCTTTGAGATTGAGTCCGGCAGCCTGAAGTTCTTTGATTTTCTCGATCAAGCCTTCGAAGTGAGCGGGATAGAGCGCCCGCGTGCGACTTGTTTTTCGAGGAGGTGGTAGAACACCTATTCGAACGTAGTAGTTGATCGTGGCTGTAGTGACGCCGGTGCGTCTCGAAAGCTCACCGACCGCCAAAGTTTCACCCGGTGCGGTGGTGTCGTGTTCTGTTATTTCTGAGTTGCCTGGACTGGTCATAAGAACTGGTTGCGATTACAAAAGCCGATGCAAGTGAATTGGCGTAACAGTTTCAAGGGAACGAGCCTTTGTTCTGGAACCGTGCACCCGATTGGGGGCTCGTTTTCTTTGTTTTCGAAACGGCTGCACCGAATCGACCGAAAGCATAGCGTAACGGGTTTGCGATATGTGTTTAGGTCGTGTGATTGCTCACTGGTTTGATTATGCAAGTATGCGCAAGATAGTCCTGTCGGAGAAACTGCGCCAATGGCACTCTATTCCCAGCGGAACATTTTGGTGGCGATGATGAAGCTGAGTACGATCCATACCCCGAGACCGATTAGCTCGGTATCGAGCGTGGTAATTGGTGCGCCTTCGACCGTGATCGCTCTCATACCATCAGCCAAAAAGGTAAGCGGCAGGTACTGCGACCATGCTGTCAACCAGTCAGGCATGACGGAGAGCGGGAAGAAGACTCCTGAGAGAAACATCATCGGCATTGAAATGATGTTTGCGACTGGAGCGGCGGTTTCTTCGTTCTTCGCCCAGCCCGATACGGCGAGTCCCATTGCGATAAACAATGCGCCACCTAGCAGTGCCAGCAAAGTTAAGTCGATCCATGTACCGACTCGTCCGTCGCCGACCGACACGCCAAGCACTATTGCACCGACAATCACCAGAACGTAGGTCTGTAGTACTACCACAATCGCTTTTGTCGTGAGCTGCCCTGCGAGGAAGTGCGAGGCACCGATTGGTGAAGCCTTCAGTCGTCGAAGTACGCCCTGGGATCTGAATCGGACCAGAGTAAATACGACCGTGAAGAGTCCGGTCTGCATGATCGCCATCGCGGCGATACCCGGGATTAACCATGCCTTAAATCCTTTTCCCTGCCCTTCGATGAAAGATTCAGAAATTCCGAGGGAGTTTTCGACTCGGTATTCGCCTGGGACTTGAGCGGCTTCCTTGAACACGGCATCGGTCACTCGCCCAAGAATGGTCGAAATCACGGCGCGTTCTTGTTGGAATCGTTCGTCGTAGATGACTTTGATTTCGGCGAATTCACCGGGAACTCCGTAGTTTGCGGGAATCTCAATAACGGCTTGGGTAGATTCAAATTCCAGCTGGTGAAGTGCTTCGTCGAGTGGGTAGACATCGATGCTGAGCAGTCTCTGTTCGTCGCTGCCTCTTAGCGCCTGGATAAGTGCCTTGGACGCATCGTTGTTTGCGGCGTCATAAATTCCGACGTTTGGCGAGTTGTACTTATCGAAATCCATGATTCCGAAAATCAACATGATCAACAACGGGAAGAAGAGAGCCCAGAACAAGGCTTGCTTGTTGCGGAAGTACATCTTTAGTGATGCGACGGTGAGTGTGAGGTAAATTTTCATCTGGATTAGTCTCGAAGATCGCGGCCGGTAAGATTCAAAAACACGTCGTCGAGCGTCGCTTCACGTATACGTCTCTCCGGTTTGAAGCCGGTAGCAAGCAATTGATCGATAAGTGCGTCGGGGGTATCAAGAGCGATGATTTCGCCGTTTTCGACCACAGCGATCCGGTCGCAGAGTTCTTCGGCTTCTTCCATGTAGTGGGTGGTCAGGACGATCGTGGCTCCACTCTTCTGGATCGTTCTCACGAGTTCCCAGAGCTGTCGTCTCGCCTGCGGATCTAGGCCGGTTGTCGGCTCGTCGAGGAATAAAACTACGGGATCGTTTACCAGCGCGACTGCGATCGAAAGTCGCTGCTTCTGACCGCCGGATAGTTCGGCATATTTAGCGTTCTTGCGGTTGTCGAGGCCGACCCTTGATAGAACTTCGACCGGGTCAACCACTGACAGATACAGCTTGGCGTAGAGATTGACGATTTCCGCGAGTTTGAGATTGTCGAAGAAGGCGTTTTGCTGAAGTTGAACACCGATGATCGTTTTGACCGCAGTGGGATCGTCCTTGACGTTGATGCCATTGATGATGGCGTCGCCGGAATCGGCGTCACGCATACCTTCGAGAATCTCGATGGTTGTTGTTTTTCCGGCACCGTTTGGGCCGAGCATACCGAAAACTTCGCCACGACGAACTTCGAACGAGATGCCGTTGACGGCGGTTATCTCTTCATATTTCTTGCGGAGGTCTTTGGCAACGATCACAGGGTTGGTTGCGGCTGTCATTTGGGTAGACGTTCCTCGAGTCGTAACACGATTTTGGTGATTTGGCGTCGAGATGCGTAGAACTCGACCGGAATCGAGGTAGAATCTGCGCTCGGTAGCGAAATCAAATTGCGCCGCAGAGAAGTTTATGTGAATTGTTGGTAATGAGGATTTCAATTGGGTATTGAATACGTGAACTTCGGCACAGCCGGGGTGAAAGTTTCTCCGATGGCTCTTGGACTGGGCTTCCGAGGGCAGTTCGACCGGGGCGAGGCTGAGAAGGTCATCCGCGTCGCCCTCGATTCAGGCATCAACCTGATCGATTGTGCGAACGTCTATGGGTTCATGGACGACCGTCGGAATATTGGCAGTTCCGAGCAGGTACTTGGTAAGGCGCTAAAGGGTCGGCGAGACGACGTAGTGATTACGTCGAAAGTGTTCAGCCCGATTGGGAGCGGTCCGAACGATCAGGGTGCTTCGCGTTTTCATATCATGCGGGAGATCGAGCGATCGTTAAAACGGCTCGAAACCGATCACGTCGATGTCTACATCTTCCACGGTGTTGACGATATGAGCCTGTTCGAAGAGCAGTTTCGAACGATGGAAACGCTGATTCAGGATGGCAAAATTCGGTACGTTGGCGTGAGTAATTTCCAGGCGTGGCAGGTAGTGCAAGCACTCCAGTTGCAGAAGCGAATCAACGCTCAGCCTTTGATTGCTGTTCAGAATCCGTATTCACTGATGAATCGAACGCAGGAAGATGAGTTGTTCCCGATGGTTCGAGAGACTGGCGTTGGGGTGATGGCTTACAGCCCACTCGGAGTTGGATTATTGAGCGGGACGTATCGACCTGATGAAGTGCCCGATGAGAGCACGCTTTGGGGGTCTCGCCGTAAGGGGGACATCGAGAAGTACATGCAGGGACGAGCGGCGAAGGTGATAGCAGCTGTCGGTGAGATTGCGGCAGATCTGGGAGCATCGATGCCGCAGGTGGCGATGGCATGGGTCATGTCGCATCGTGAAGTCACGGTCGCCATCTCAGGTGCCGATACGGTGGAACAGATAGTTGATGTGTCGGGTGCGCTGGAGCTAACGCTGCCTGCTGAGGCGATCGCGAAGTTGGACGAGGTGTCGTACGGACTGCGTGCAGTACTGGACGGTAATCCGAGCGATGTGGCGGACGACTTGGAGTAGTTTGATTCGGAAGTTGCGTCTTCATTCCCCCTCAACCTAACCTTCTCCCTTAAGGAGAAAGAATGTACCTACAGAACAGGACGAAAATTTGAAATTACTACTCGCGGGTGGGTCGGGGATGGTGGGCTCGTTTATCACGCCGTATCTTCAGAAAGAGCACGATATTCGTGTTCTCGACCTGGCTGAGTCGCAGCACGAGACCGTTGAGTTCGTGAAGGGTTCTGTTACCGATGCTGACGCGATTAAGAAGGCCGTCGATGGTATAGACGCTTTTATCTGGCTGGTAATGCTGAGTCCGCAGGGTGGTTCGGTTACGGACCAAGACCTAAAGGTCATTCGAGAAAACTATGAAGTCAACTGTCTTGGACTTCACACGTTCTTGTGGCTTGCGCAGGGAGCAGGGGTTTCGAAGGGCGTCTACACGAGTTCGATGAGCGTGCACCACCGTGCTCGGAACTACTACAAGAACGAGGACGAACTTCCGTTGGACACGCCCAGTGCCTACGGGTTGAGCAAAGGATTTGGCGAGAGGATTTGTTCGTACTTTGCTTCGTGGTTCGACATGAACATTACGGCTTTGCGTATTACCGGTCCGCGTGGCCGTGAGGCGTATTTAGAAGAACGAAATCAACCTATTACGGATCGCCCCGATGGTTCGAATCCGTTGTTTGTGACGGATGAGGCTGATCTTGCTCGGGCGTATCTGGCGGCACTAGACAACGTGCAGGTTGGACATGGCCGGTTCGATCCGGTGTTTATTGCTGGAGATGAGAACGAGAAAGAGCATAATCTGACGAAGGCGAAGACATTGCTGGGTTGGGTTCCGCTATCGCATCTCGAGATTGAGAACTGACCGATGCGAATTGCTGTTGTCGGGAGTGGGAGCGTTGGGACGGGGTTGGCTAAGTCGTGGTCAGGTTTGGGGCATTCAGTTGTGATCGGTTCGCGATCGCCGGAATCGGAGCGGATTGTTTCGTTGATCGCTGAGATCGGTAGCGACGTTTCGGCCGCTGGGTTGGCGGAATCGGTAGTTGGAGCCGATGTGATTGTTCTGGCGATTCCGTGGAGTGCTGCCAAGGTTTCGATCGCTACACTTGGTGATTTGTCGGGTCGGGTTTTGATCGATGCCACGAATCCGTTGGCGAACGGACTGAGTCTTGAGATTGGGCACGACGATTCAGGTGGCGAGCAGGTGGCTCGATGGGCTGCCGGTGCTCACGTTGTGAAGGCGCTGAACGTCGTTGATGCTAGGCTTCTCGATGGCACGAAACTCGACGATCGAAAGGTTTCAATTCCGATCTGCGGCGACGAGGCGGAGACAAAATCGCTTGTCTCAAGCTTGGTCGGCGAACTCGGCTTCGATGTGATCGACGCTGGTGGTCTGGAGGCTGCTCGTCTGCTCGAACCACTTTGTCTACTAATGATCAAGCTCTCGATGAAGAAGAGTCTGGGGAGTGAGATCGGATTCCGGGTGCTGCGGGATTAGTGCCTAAAGCCTTACTCGCCACGCGATTAGGGCGGAGAGAATGCGGGCGGCGGCCATGCCGAGGAACACGAGGTGCCAAGGTGCACCTGAAGTGTCTAGGAGGAGGGCGAAGATGAGGGCCTGGCCACCGGCATAGACGTAGCCATGTCCGTCTAGGACACCTGAGGCGGTGGCCGCGTATTTTGGTCCTGCCATGTCGACTACGAGCGTTGATGACATCGAGAGGCTCATGGCGAAGGCACCGATGAAGAGCAACGCGACTCCGGCGTAGACGTTCTCGGCAGGGACGATGGCGAGTCCGATGAGGGCAGCGGCTGAGATGAGGGCGGATGCGGCGATCATCGGACTGCGACGTCCATCGAGGAGCACATCGGAGATCCAGCCTGATACGAGCGGTGCCGCGAGGTATCCGATGGGTAACGCAACGGTTACAAGAGCCGTGGTTCCGATCGATAACCCGGCTTCTTCGAAGTAGTAGAGCGGCGCCCAGGTCGTAAGCCCATATCGGACGACGTTTTCGAGTCCTTTTACGTGCGAGGTGGCGACGAATCGCCAGTTTGAGAAGAGGACACGGTAGGCGATAAGTGCGCCATCTGGGTTTTGTCGAAACCCTTCGACAGGCTCATGATGATCAGCGGGAGGTATTGTCTGTGATTTAGCAGGGCGAATGTGTCCTGTCTGATCGAGGTCTTCGAGGCCGATGTCGGATGGACGGTCTCGGACGAGGAAGAAGAGCGAGATTGCGGCCGGGACCATGAGGAGCGGTGGGTATCTGAAGGCGGCTCTCCAGCCGAATTCAGTGACGGTCCAACCGGTGACAAGCCACATGACAAGCATCGCTGATCCGGCAGAGACGCCGACGAGTCCCATCACACGTCCGCGTTGCGATCGATGCCACCACTGGGCGAGCATTCCGATGGCAGGCGACCACACCGTTGCGTTCGCGAAACCGTTGAGTCCCCACGGAATGGCGATGCTCCAAAGGCTCGTTCCAAAGCTGGTGATCCAGTTTAGTGCGACCGAAGTGAGAGTGCCTACTACAAGCCAGAATCGATAGCCGTAGATTTCGGCGATTCTGCCGTGGATCATGTCGCCGATGGCGAATCCCCAGAGCAGGCAGGCGTTGATTATCCCGATTTCAATGTGAGTGAAGTCGAGTTGTTCGCGCATCACCGGTCCGGCTGGCCAGTGGTTGAATCTGCCCATGTAGACGAACAGGTAGAAGGCGGCGTAGCTGAAGAGGACGCGGTTGCGCCAGTGGCGCATTTCTTCCTGATTGTTTTGAGATGGTGAGGTCACGGGAGCAGGGTATACATGCCCGGTGCGGGTGTGGGGGGTGGTCGGATGGAACGGGCTTGATCCTGAGGTGTGCGATTGTTGCTGTGCGAGATCCTGAATCAAGTTCAGGATGACGGTGGTGGGTAATGGATGGAGATTGCGGTCCTTCGACGGGGGTAGGATGATGGCTCGGCAATGTGTGCGTATCGAACAGGCAGACGGACATAACTGCTGGTTTCAGGCGTAATATTTGCGTCCATCGTCTACCTGCAGTCGAGTGGCGTTGTCGTAGCATGCTGGAGATAGAATCAATGATCGTTGATGTACATACTCACCTTCCGAGTCACAAAGAAATGGTTCCGCCGGACGAAATGCAGGTCGAAACGACCATGCGTTCGGGCGAGACGGTACAGCTGACTAATTCGATCGATGATTATCTTCGCGACATGGGACCGGTCGACAAGGCGTTCATTTTTGGTATCGCACCTCGACCTTGGCGTCCTGACGAACGTGTGCTCCGGACCGAGGGTTGGGCGGACGTACTGAATCACAACGATGTCGCTGCGGAGGCTGCAAAGTACGCGCCCGACAAAATCATCCCGTTCATGTCATTACACCCGCTCGACCCAAAGTGGAACGACGAGTACGACCGGTGCGTTGGTGATCTGGGGGTAAAAGGAATCAAGCTGGGGCCGAACTACCAAGACTTCGATCCCACGGGAAAAGAAGCGTTCGAGCTATTCGCCCGCCTCGAAGCTGATGGAATCCCAATTGTGTTTCATCAGGGGACATCGCCGATGACTGAGGCGCCTCTCACGTATGCTCATCCGTTGACTTCTGACAAGGTTGCGATGGCGTTTCCGAATTTGACGATGGTTCTAGCGCACTTGGGTCATCCGTGGCAGAACGACTGCTTGGCGGTGGTTCGCAAGCACCCCAACGTGTGGGCCGATGTGTCAGCGCAATATTATCGACCGTATTCGTTCTGGCAGGGAATGAGGTTGTTCTACGAGTGGGGTGTGACCGACAAGATTTTGTTTGCATCCGACTGGCCAGTGACGCGTCCGCAGGACAATATCGACCACTTGCGTAGCTTAACCAAGTTTGCGAAGGACCACCACTTGCCTGAGATTCCTTCGGATGCGATCGAAGGGATTATCAATCGCGACGCAGTCGAGATTATGGGAGTCAATTAACTGGCCGTCTAGCCAGATTTTCTTATGCATTTTCTTGTTGTACTTCCGCTTGCGCTGATAGTTGCTTCGTTGATTTATTACATGGGCCGCCGCTCCGGGTATGAGCAAGGCCGACTTGCTGAATGCAAAGAATGGTCGACCAAGATTCGAGAGCTAGATGAGTAACAACCGGTCTGAGCTGGACGGTTCTTCGAAAAAATCGGGTATCTACTACGGCTGGTACATCATTGCCGCGTTGTTCTTTGCCACGTTTTTAGCGATCGGTTCTCGTCAGGGTTTTGGTGTGTTCGTCAAGACGTGGGAGCAGGACTGGGGCATTTCCACCGCGACGGTTTCGATCGCTGCTTCAGTTGGGTGGCTTGTAAATGGTGTGTCGCAGCCGATTGTTGGCCGGCTCACTGATATCTATGGTGGGCGTCGCGTCGTTGTCATCTCACTGACGGTGATGGCGCTGGCGACTATCGGCGTTGCGTATGTAACGAATATTTATGGATTGATCGCTCTTTCCGGTTTTGTAATTTCGTTTGCAGCAGGTGGAATTTCTCCAGCTACGACTGGAGTGATCGTTGCTCGCTGGTTCGAGAAGAAGCGCGGAATGGCGATGGCCGTTCTGATTGCTGGCGGGTCGGTTGGTGGGCTGATTGTCGTACCTTTCCTGAGTTACTTGTTGGTCGAATTCAGTTGGCAGACTGCGCACTGGTTGGTTGGAGGGTTAGCACTTGCGCTAGGTGTTCCGCTGCTGCTAATTGTTGTTCGAAGCACCCCTGAAGATATGGGTTTGAAGATCGATGATGGAGAATCTTCGGCTTCGACAGAAACTGAAGTGGTCGTCAGACCGGTTGGTCCCAAATTCGCTGAGGAATGGCGGGATTCGCTTAACTCGAAGCCGATCTGGCAGTTGTCGATCGCTTATTTCGTTTGCGGAATTACGACGGCTTCGATTGCAGTACATTTCGTGCGATGGGCGATTAGCGAGGATATTACGACCGGAACTGCCGCGCTGGCATTTGGTGTGTTGAGCGGTATCAACGCCGGTGGCGTGCTTGTTGTTGGGCTTCTTTCGGATCGGTGGCAGCGGAAGAATTTGCTTGGAGCTGTCTATCTGGTTCGGGGATTGGGGTTTGTTTTACTGATTGTTTTGCCGGGATCAACGGCGATTTGGGCCTTTGCGGTTGTCGGTGGGATGTCATGGCTTGCAACGGTTCCGTTGACTGCTTCGTTGACTGCTGATGTGTATGGTGTTCGGAACCTCGGTACGTTGTTTGGTTTTGCGAATATGGCGCACCAGCTCGGTGGCGCGGCGGCAGTGATGTTGTTTGGGTGGGCGTTCACGGTGTGGGGATCGTACGACATTACGTTTGCGATAGGCGCATTGGCGCTGTTGGGAGCGGGGATCGTTTCGTTGTCGATTCGTGAGAAGCAGGATTCAGTTCGCTATTCACCCGTGCCGGAGGGTGCTGCGGTTGCTTTGCATGAGTCGATAACGGATGAGGAGTGATATGGCGAATCCAGTTGGAACGTTGTTGCACCATTCAGAACCGATCGATCCCGATCTATGGGAGTGGCTGAGTGCGAAGATCGATCACGTGCTTGGTGTTTCATCGGGTGTGATGGTGATCGTTCTGGGCGCTGTTATCGTGCTATTTCCAATTGCGGTGGTGGTGCTGGTGTGGCGGAAGTGGCGAACGATCAGCTAGCCGAGTAGTGGGTAGTCTTCGATGACTTCGTAGCCGCCACCTCTGGCAAGACCGATGCGCCCAATGAGTGAAATCGCTTCGAATTTTGCCATGCTTGTCATGTCGATTTTTACCATGTTCGGCTCCATAAACGGAAGTCTTCAGGTTTCGCATCGAGAACCATCGTTGTGTGTGGCCAGTAGTTACCGGCTGGCCGAATTCGGTTTGTGATTGGGAGCATTGCCTGAACGACCGTAGCTTGCATCGCGAGATGTTATTCGGTGGGTTTAATCGTCTAGACGCAGCCAGAAGACCTGATCCTTAGCTCGTCGGAACTAATGCTCGTTTCGAAAAACCGATGTTGTGAGGCGATCTCTCGAAGCGCAGATTTGACTGCGTCTACATCATCAAGCTCACAGAAATTGTCGATCGAGCAGTGAGGTTTGGTGGCAAGATCGTCGTCGCCAAGTAGCTTGTGAAACTTGCGAACCTGGCTTGCCTGAAGTTCGGAAAGGTGCGCTATAACCCGTAAATGGGTACCGAATTTATCGTTAGACAGTGCGTATTCGCCTACTCGGTCGGTTATTGCTCGCCTCTTGGTTAGTGGTTATCGCTGAGAGCTTCTTGGCATGGCTGATGTTACCGGTCGGGGATTTCTCCCTCACCCTAGCTCTCTCCCCGGGGAGAGGGAGTCATTGTTGGGAGGTGTTAGATCTTGGCGTCGAGGAGGTTGCTCATTCGGTTGAGGATGGTGTCGAGTTCGGCGTAGTCGAGTTTGTCGAGTGTTTTGTTGGCGGGGTTTCGAGTGAGTGGGGTCTTGATGATCCCGCGTCGCCAGTAGGCTGCCTTATAGGCGTTGGCTCCGAACATGAATTCGAAGTTGAGCGACGGAATCATCTCTTCCCAGATGCTACGCGCCTCTTCAGTGACGATCTGTAAGCCGTCTGAATCGATACCGCCAGCATCGAGTGCGTCCCACAGCTTCACGTGGGCGTCGGTAATGTGACCTGCTGGCATCGTTCCGCACGATCCACGGCGGTATTCATCGACTAGATAGCGTCCGCCCATACCGCCCATGAGTCCTTTTACTGCATCACCGGATTTTTCGAGAAGCTCGGTCATGATCTGACCCGGCAAATAGCTTTCCTCTTTGACGTAATCGACATGTTCAACTTCGTTGAGCATCTTGATCATCATGGTGGTTGGAACGACGGGACCAGCCGGTGGCTTGTTGTTCTGAATCCAGACCGGTAAACTGCCCGTTTCGGCGATCGATACGTAGTGATCCCACACGATCTGACCGGCAGCACCGTTGGGTGGCATTGCCATTACAGAGTCGGCACCGAGTTCGGCGGCGTTCTTGGTGAGTTCTATCGACACGGCGGTTGATGACCCACTGACACCGGCAATGACCGGAACTGCCCCGTCTACGACTTCAATTCCGGTTTTGAGCACTTCCTTGCGTTCGGCGTCGGTGAGGTACGGACCTTCTGAAGCATTGACTGGAAGGACGATTCCGTGTGCGCCAGCGTCGACGCTGAATGCAATACACTTGCGAAGCGATTCCCAGTCGACTGAGAGATCTTTGTTGAACGGGGTGATGGGAATGGCGTATACGCCGCGGAATTGTGAGTTTCTGGACATTTCTTATTAGCTGCGGTTTAGTGAGTGATTTTTGAAAACCAAGATTACACCTGAGATTGTGCGATAAGATTCGCCTTCAGTCGAGAACACCAGCGAATAAGAAGTGAATTTCATGGCAGAAACGATGCGAGCCGCACTGGATGATGGAACAGGGCAGTACATAGTTCATGACGTTCCGATGCCCGAAATGTACGACGGAGCGGCGATGATCCGTGTTCGCCAGACGGGTATTTGTGGATCCGATCTGCACATGACGACCAGCCGAACTGAAGCGCAAACGATGGCTTCTGGTCACGAGGTAGCTGGCGAGATTCTCGAACTACCGAAAGGCGAAACGAATCTTCAAGTGGGCGATCGTGTTGCGGTCGAAATGATCGGTGCGGGTCGTGCCTGCCTTTCGTGCCATTTCTGCCGTTACGGGCAGTGGAAGCATTGCATGAATCTCGCGCCCGACACTGGTGGCGGGTTCTCGCATTACATGACGCGCAAGACGGCTGGCCTGTTCAAGCTTACCGATTCGATGGACTGGATCGATGGTGGGCTGGTCGAGCCGATGGCTGTGAGCGTTCACGGGCTTCGTTACGGTCGAATGCAGCCAGACGATGTTGTTGGAGTGGTTGGATCGGCGACGATCGGTCTTTCTTCCATCGTTGTTGCGAAGGCGTTCGGTGCTCGGGCGGTTATCGCTTCGGCGCGGTATCCTCATCAGGCCGAGGCAGCGAAGAAGATGGGTGCGGATATTGTGGTTGGTTCGGATGAGGGCGAATTCGAGGCGGCATGCCTCGATGCGACTAACGGTATCGGCGCGGATTTCGTAATTGAGTCGGTGGGCGGTCACCAGAGCTTGTCTTTTAAGCAGGCGATTAAGGCGACTCGCAATCAAGGCACGATGTTGTATCTAGGTGGGATGAAGATTCCGCTGGAGGTCGATTTGTTCGAGCCGTTGATTCGTGAGATTCGAATACAGTCGGTGATTTGCTACGGCGTGATTGATGGTCGCCACGACTACGAAGTCGCCATCGATCTGCTGGCTTCGGGTGAGGTTCCTTATCGTGAGATCGTGACGCATCAAGTCGGACTGGAGAATATTCAGAAAGGCTTCGCTGCTGCCTGGGACAAGACATCGGGCTCGATAAAGGTGCACGTGAATATCTGAGACTAACGGCTATGAGTAAGGGGGAGACTCGTCCAACAGTCGAAGAACTGATCTCCAGAGCGGAGTCGATGAACCTCGATGCTGCTGGTGTGAGAGAGGCGTTTGAGCACTCTTCGGTACCCGATTTTGCGGATCAAACTTCGAGTTGGCTACCAGATTCTGATCTTGTCTACGAAATGCTTTTCGATTCGCTGGAGCTGTTCCTGATCGACGAAGGTCGTGTGTTGAATCTAGGTTTGGAACGAACCGACTGAAATGTCGAATTTTAACGCCGTCGCTTCCGGTTTTGCGATTCATCACGGCCGAGATGTCGATGAATACGCGTCACTCTATCGACGAGTCAAAGACGTACTTCTGCTCGGGCTTTTTCGATCTGAGCCGTTGAGACGTCGATACCGGTTACCCGATGACGTTTTGTCAGTTGTGCGGTGAACGGAAACCCATTACCGCAGCCCGGTTCGAGCACCGTACTACCTGGTGACAGTTGCGAATTGAATCCATCTACGAATTTCGTGACCTGACTGGGAATGTCGATTCGATAGTTGTCGAAATAGGCGTCGGCGATGGCGTCGTAGCCGTAGGCTATCTGTTCGATGTATTTTTCGGAATCGTTAGGCATGTGTGTGGGTCAGTTTAGTTGCGAGCATTGTACGGCGGTATGACAACTTTTTCGGTCGAAATAGAAGACGTAGATCCCGGGCAGGATCGAGGCTGTGAATGCCACGTAAAGCGAGAGCTTCCCGGCGGTGATTATGGAGTTGGGCTCCTCGGCCAGTATTTCGATCGCAGCAGTGATCAAAACTCCGATCCAGCCGAGTATTCCGATTGCAGAGAGAGTTAGGACGATTATGTTGTCGGTGAAGGCGTTCATAGCGTGGGTGTTTCGTAGTCGTGATTGTTTTCGGCTCGGTCTTCGGGAACGAACCCTATGACATCTCGCCCATGGTCGATATCGACCCACCGGTGATCGTTGTTGGACATGCCGTAGAAGGTGTCGAACCTTACGAATTCGGGGGCATTGATGCTTTTTTCGATCATCTGGATGATGTCGCGCTGGCTGACGTAGATGTCGGCACCTTGAGGTGGGCGTGGACGATCACGTTCGACCTGGCCGATTCGGATGTTTATACAACTTAGTCCATGGGCGTTGGAGTACACGCGAGCAAGTGATTCGGTCCAGACTTTGCTTGCTCCGTAAATTCCTCTTGGTTCGGCAGGGATTGCAGGTGAAATCAGTTCGAAATCGCTCGGAATATCGTCCAGACGGCGTTCCATCATCGCCTTGTATGGTTCCTGCTGTCGGTGACCAGCGGAGACCATAATGCTGCTGGCGGCGACAATTCGCTTTACCCCGCTCAGGCGGCTTGTCTCGAACACGTTGTAGGTTCCGATGATGTTGTTCTGGAGGACGCTCTCCCATTCGCGGCCTTCGGGGTCAGCACCAAGATGGACTACGACATCCATGCCTTCGGTTGCGGTTTGTACTGCCTCGAAATCTGAGAGGTTAGCTACCGAGAACCGGTTGTTAGGTAGATCGAGAGACCAGTCGTCTGGGACTCGTTCGGATGGAGCCTGTTTCCGGTCGATGCCGAAGGCGTCGTATTTTTCAGGTTGATCGAGTAGACGCTTGAACGTCAAGTAACCGATTTGGCCGCTTGCTCCGGTGACGAGGACTCGTAGTTTTGGCAATGTTCTCTTTTTCCTGAGTTTGGATGTGTGACGGATCACCGGGGCGCAGTTGATGCGTTACCCGGAATTTTTTCGCACGGATCGAGCAGGGGTTTGTCAGAGGATATAGAAGGTTTCGTTGAAAGTTGGAATTACGGGCGCTGAGGGTCACATTAGGACGTTGTTGCGGGAAGGTCTTGGTGGTGAGTTAGAGGTTCATGCGTTCACGCAGGCTCCCGAATAAGAGAGGACTAATCGGTGAGGTTGTTTGATTGACCATCCGGCTGTGGAATTCTTAGGAATGCCATCTGACCTGAATGTGGCGAGGTGACCACTCGCCGGCATCGTACGACTGAGATGACGAGTTGTCGAGGAGTGAACAGCACCAATAAAAACACCCCGCTGTGAGGCGGGGTGTTTTTGAATGCGAATTGGTAGCCCCACGGAGACTCGAACTCCGGTCTTCACCTTGAAAGGGTGATGTCCTAGGCCGCTGGACGATGGGGCCGAGTTTGATGGCCGAGTTGCTTCTCAGCACCGGTCGTTTTCAGCACTAATATTCAGCATACCGCGAAGTAGGCGAATCGGCGATTTGTGGTGGCTACCAATTTTGGTTGTTGGATAGATTTGGGCGGAGGGCAGCCGCGCGCGTTGCGTAGGATATTCGATCAAATCCACCCTCTAGATTCCTTACTCTCAAGGGAGGGAGGACGCGGTGCGAAGTCCTGAGGGAGAGGGAGTCATTGTGCCTCGTCCATTACTTCATTGTGCTGGCGGCGCATTTTTTCGCGAGCGGGCAGTTGACGCATTGCGGGATTCGGGCTTTGCAGATCTGGCGTCCGTGGGTGATGAGAAGGACGTGCATTTCGTAGCGTTCGTCCTCGGGGATCAAGGCTTCCATGATGGGGTGAGCTTGATCGGCAGTTGTTTTCTCGGTGATGAATCCGAGTCGTTTCGAAACGCGGTGGATATGAGTGTCGACCGGGAATGCTGGCATGTGCAAGGAAAATGACATCACGACAGCTGCTGTTTTGGGTCCGACACCTGGAAGCGAGGTGAGCCATTCCCGTGCTTCTTCAAGTGGAAGTCCTGCGAGAAATTCGAGTTCGAAATGGCCGAGCCGTTTCAGGATTTCGACTAGGATCTGTTGAATTCGTGGTGCCTTCTGGTTCGCAAGACCGCCATGCCGAATCGCTTCGACAACCGTTGCGGTTTCGGCTTCGATCACTTCGCCCCAGGTTGGCAATGCTTTGCGGAGTGAATCATAAGCTCGATCAGCGTTGAGATCGGACGTGTGCTGGCTGAGCACGGTGTTAATTAGCTGGTCGAGTGCGATCCTGTGTGGATGCCATTCGATTGGTCCATAGATCGTGTTCAGCCGTTCCTGGACAAGGGCGGGTGCGATGGTTGGAATATGCCTCCGTGCAGAGGCGGGTCGTTTGGGTGACCGTGCTGCCATGTTCGCCTAGTGGTTGCGCGCCTGGACGTATTCGGCGAGGGACAGGAGCGAATCGAGTGAGTCGCTTGGCGGAATTCCATCGAGAGACCTGACGGCCGAGTTGATGTAGTCGTTTGCAACCTTGTGGCTCAGTTCAAGGGCGCCCGACTCCTTGATGGCATCGACTGCGATCGGAAGCAGATCAGCACGTGCCTCTTCTGGAGCCTTCATCAGCGCCAGAATGTCTTCCGAAGCGCCATTATCGGCTGCGAGTATCGCAGGGAGGGGGAGAATTCCTTCGCCAAGATCGTGTCCCGCCGGTTTACCTAGTTGTTCGCTGGTCGACCTGTAGTCGAGAAGGTCGTCGTAGACCTGATATGCCATGCCGATGTTGTAGCCATAGTTGCGTACGTTTTCGGTTTGATCGTTGTTGCCACCACCAAGTACGGCACCGCCCTCGGCGGCTGTGCAGAACAGAGAGGCGGTCTTGTCGTAGATACGCTGGTTGTATTCCTCGATCGCTACGTTGGGCTGCCAAGCGGTATAAATCTCATTGAGTTCGCCACGGGCTAGCTCAGTTATCGTCTCGGCGAAGCGTCGCACGAGCCGAACGTTGTTGGTGTCGCAGACATACATCGCCGAGGTTGCGAATACGAAATCGCCAATCAGGACTGCAACGTTTCTGCCCCAGAGCTTGCTCGCGGTCTGGTGGCCACGACGTGTGTCTGCGTGATCGACCGTGTCGTCGTGAACGAGTGTTGCGATGTGGAGCAGTTCGACAGCGGTAGCCATCTTAACTGGCATTTCGCCTTCGCCCTGACCGAATAGGCGGGAAGCAATTAGCGTGAGTGCTGGCCGAACACGTTTGCCGGATGTAGCGAGAACGTGTCCCAATTGAGCATCGAGATCGTAAGCTTGTTCGGGTGCGTTTTCGGGTGCCCTGTCGGCGATAGTCGCGATTTCAGCAAGTACTGCCTGCAGATCGTCGGCGACCGGCTGGTAAATGTTTTCCTGTGTGATGGCTTCAACCATGAATGTACTTGCTGGCTGGTTGTTGAACTTGCTGTGGTTATTCGCCGGTGAGTCGGGCGTTTTCTTCTTCGATTATCGAATCGTCAAGTTTGCGGAACAGCGGCGTCGGTTTTTCGATTGGGGCACCTGCCACAATAACTCTTCGATCCCAGCCATCGGTAAGAGTATTGCTTTCAGTAAACAGCATACCGTGAATCTTGTCGGCGGTAGTCGGCATGAATGGGTAGAACACCGTGCGGAGCGTGGCGATGATGTTCAGGCCAACCCAGAGTGCGGTTCCTGCTGCTTCTTTATCGGTTTTGACCACTTTCCACGGCTCTTTGGAGTCGATGTACTGGTTGCCGTGACGTGCGAGGCGCATTGCGGTGCGAAGTCCGTCGCGGAATCGTCGGGCGTCAATGGCGTTGGAAACTTCTTTGAGTGCTGTATCGCAGGCATCGAGTGCCTCTTGATCGTCCTCACCAAGCTCGCCGGGAGTCGGCACTGCGTTTTCGAAGTTGCGAGTCGTGATGGTGAGGACGCGGTGTACGAAGTTGCCGAAGGTGGCGACAAGTTCGTTGTTGTTGGCGGCGTGGAATCCTTCCCAGGTGAACTCTGAATCGGACGTTTCGGGCATGATCGAAGCGAGATAGTAGCGGAGTGGATCGGCTTCATAACGTGTCAGAAAATCGGGAACCCAGACGGCGTGGCCTGTGCTCTTTGAGAAGTCGGCTCCGCCAAACGTAAGGTACTCGTTTGCGACCACCTCGGTCGGGAGGTTGAGTCCTCCGTTGCCAAGCAGGATCGAAGGCAAGATGATGGTGTGGAACGCCACGTTGTCTTTGCCCTGGAAGTAGTAGGACTCGCCGTCGGGTTCGACCCACCATTTCTTCCATGTATCGGGCTTGCCTTGTTGCTCAGCCCACGCTCGGGTTGCTGATAGATAGCCGATGACGGCTTCGAACCAGACGTATATTCGCTTTGATTCGTAGCCTTCGACCGGAACGGGTACACCCCAGTCGATGTCGCGTGTCATTGCTCGGTCATGAAGACCTTCGTGGAGCATTCCAAGCGTCTGGTTGCGGACGTTGGCTCGCCACTCGTCTTTTCCGGATACCCATTCTTCAAGTTGTTCCTGGAAATCGCCTAGTTTGAGCATCAGGTGAGTGGTGTCTTTGAAAACGGGTGTCGAGCCGTCTTGCTTGCTTCGAATATCGATCAAATCAATAGGATCGAGAGTTCGTCCGCAGTTGTCGCACTGGTCGCCACGCGCTGAGTCGTGTCCGCAGTGTGGGCATGTGCCTTCTACAAAACGATCGGATAGGAATCGTTGTTCGGTTTCCGAGAAGGGCATCGACTGGGTCGCTTCGGTCAGATGTCCGTTTTCCTGTAGGCCCAGAAACAACTCCTGACTGACTTCGATGTGTCGATCAGTGTGCGTGTGCGTGTACAGATCGTAGGCGAAGGACATGTCGGCGAGTGCCTTGCTCCAGATCTCGTGGTAGCGGGTTGCGACCACTTCTGGCGAGACGCCTTCTTCCGCGGCTTTCAGGGCTGTTGGAGTGCCGTGCATGTCGGAGCCGGAGACCATCGCTACTTCGTTCCCGACGATACGGTGGTACCGGGCGAAAATATCGGCGGGGACCACCATGCCTGCGATGTGGCCGAGATGGGGTTCGCCGTTTACATACGGCCAAGCGACGGCGACAAGTATTTTGCGGGGCAAGTGAGATTTCCGGTTCAGTGCTAGTGAGGTTGGGACGGCGGTTTTGTAGTTGCCGACGAAGAATTCGATCAGAGTTTCATTATAGCGGCGGTTGAGTTGGAATCAGCGCGCAATGATGATGATTAGTGGGGGAGGATTAATGGTGAGTAGCTTCAGGATTACTGAGCTTAGTTTTGGGTGAGCGAGAGTCGGTAGACACGGTTTTTCGGTGCACCTGTGAGATCGACGACACGTTCGACTAAGGTTCGACCTGTTAGTCCCTCTGTCGCAAGATTGTCGAGCGCCTGCGTTATTTCACCATCAGATATTTCGGTAATTGCGACGTTGCCAGATCCTTGTATAACGAGAACAAACTCTCCACGGGGTTCGCTGAAATTATCGAATGCTTCTCTTGCGGAGCCTCGGAACGTCTCTTCGTAGAGTTTGGTGAGTTCGCGACATACGACGAGTTGGCGGTCAGGCATGACTGCGTCGATATTGTCGAGTGTAGCTTTGATTCGGTGCGGTGATTCGAATGCAACGATTGGTCCGGGTTCGGTCGCAGCACTTTCCAAAGCAGCGAGTTGCTCGTTTTTCTTTCTGGGTAGGAATCCGAGGAAAAGGAACCGGTCGAACACCCAGCCTGTGATCGACAATGCCGAGGTTAGTGCGGAAGCACCGGGGAGCGGTATTACATCGTGTCCTGCCTCGAGTGCGGCACTGACCAGCGCTGAGCCGGGGTCGCTTATTCCGGGTGTACCTGCGTCAGAAACCACTGCCATGTCGCCCGATTCGAGGTTGGTGACGAGAGCGTCGAGTCGTTCGGGAGTTGTGTGTTTGTGGAGGCTCTTAAGTCGAGGCGAGATACCAAGGTGGTTGAGTAGTTTGCGGGTGACTCGTGTGTCTTCGGCGGCGACTATCGGTACTGCTGTGAGAATTTCTACAGCACGCGACGTAGTATCGGCGAGATTGCCGATCGGTGTTGCGACAACGTAGAGAATCGACACTGGCCGGCTTAGCTTTGGGTGTTGGCGGAATAGAGGATTTTGTCGATTGCGGCGTTGTGCTGGTCGTCGGCGTGGTACGAACTGCGTACGAGCGGACCCGATGCCACGTGTTTGAAGCCCATTTCGAGTCCTGCCTGCTCGAATTCTTTGAATTCTTCGGGGCGGTAGAAGCGAATGATCGGATGATGCCGTTTCGAGGGTCGCAAATACTGTCCTATAGTGAGGAGATCGGTTCCAACGTCCCGGAGGTCCTGCATCGTTTCGAGAACTTCGGCTCTAGTTTCGCCAATGCCGACCATCATGCCCGATTTTGAGGGCATGAACGGATTGATCTCTTTTACTCGTTTCAGCAGTTCGATGGAGAGGTCGTAGTTGCCTCTTGGGCGTACTTTTTTGAAGACTCGGCGGGCGGTTTCGATGTTGTGGTTGAGTACGTGGAGGCCGGCTGTTACTACGCGCTCAAGCGATTCGAATTCACCTTCGAAATCGGGGATTAGCACTTCGATCTTGCAATCGGGTGTTGTGCGTCGAATCTGGCTGATGGTTTCAGAAAAAATGCTGGAACCATAGTCGGGCAGGTCGTCACGATCGACGGATGTGATTACGGCATAGTTGAGTTCCATCTGCTTGACAGTGGACGCCACTCGGACTGGTTCTGCGGGATCGACGGTTCCGGGCCAACCGGTTTTGACGTTACAGTACGAGCAGGCGCGGGTGCATGTGTCGCCGAGGATCATGAACGTGGCGGTTCCACGATCCCAGCATTCGCCGATGTTCGGGCACGCAGCCTCTTCGCAAACGGTGTTGAGGCTTGCCCCTTTGATCTTCTTCCGGATTTCGAGGAAGCTCTTGCCGCCGGGCGCTTTGACCTTGAACCAGTCGGGAAGGCGTCGCTCCACAGTTGGAGATCCAGTATTTTCTGACTTTGAAACCAAAGTTTGAAGTTCATTTCGAATTGGATGAATTGTGTGGATGCGCTCTACTTTAGGCGCATCTGAGCCTGAACTAGTTCAGAATAACAGAGAAGGCGATTTTTCATCGAAGATATTTTCAGTTGAAAATGCAGATGTATATCCGATAAGGCACGATTTTCTGAATGGCAAAGCGCAAACGAAGACAGCGATATATTGGTCCAGATCTGACCGAGCACATCGATCTGAATCCAGGGGATAATTTCGAGATAACTCTTGGCGAGATCAACGATGCTGGTGACACCGTCACCGAGATTGAGGGCGCACCAGTGGTCGTATCGGGTGGTCTTCCTGGTGAAGTGGTTATCGCTGAGGTTCAGAAGAAATTTCCTGAGCGAATCGCCACTATCGTGTCGCAGGTACTGGAGCCGGCAGCGGAACGAATCGAGCCGGAGTGTAAGTACTTTTTAGTCTGTAGCGGTTGTCAGTGGCAGCATGTTTCGTACGGCCACCAGTTGCAGTTGAAGCGTGAACGAGTTCAACGCGAAGTCGATAAGTACGAGAATTTGTCAGGTGTTGAAGTCGATCTGACCGTCGAGAGTGAGAAACGACTCGGCTACCGAAATCACGGTCGATTCACGATAGGTAAGTACGAGGATGCCGGGCAGGTTGGCTACAAAAACGCTGTCACCCGGCGGTTCGTTCGTGTCGAAGAGTGTTTGCTGATGGATCAGAAAGTGAACGACACGATCGGTCTCGTTCAGGACAAGATGGATGGTCAAACCCAGATGTCGATTCGGGTTGGATCGAACACTGATTCGATGCTCGTTCAACCTCGGATGTCCATTTCAGGATTGAACCTGGTGACCGGAGAGCAGCACTACGAGGAAGAGGTTCGAGGATCACGCTTCAGAGTCACGGCATCATCGTTCTTTCAGGTTAATACCGGGCAGCTTTCACGAGCAGTGGACGAAGTTCGTGATCTGTTACAACTTGATGGAAGTGAAGTGATGGTCGATGCCTATTGCGGTGTCGGGGTGTTCGCAGTTCTCGTGTCGCCGTATGTAAAAAGAATGGTTGGGATTGAGGAGTCAGCTTCTGCGATCGAGGACGCCAATTTGAACTTGAGCGACGTGACAAACGTCGAATTCATCGAAGGCAAGACGGAGCATGTGCTTGCCGAGTGGTCTGATGCGGATCGAGTTGATGTGCTTTTGCTCGACCCGCCGAGAGTCGGGTGCCACCCAGACGTGTTGGAATCGGTGAAGAAACTGAAACCTGAGAAGGTGTTGATGGTTTCGTGCGAACCAGCGGCGATGGCGAGAGATCTTGATCTACTTTGTGAGGGCGGGATGTACAGGCTGAAGACTCTCCGACCGGTCGACATGTTCCCGCAGACTCGCCACGTTGAGACGATCAGTTTGCTTGTTCTTCAGGAATCGCAGGACTAGAGCGGTGATGGATTCACAGCGTAGCAAGCTGATTCTCGCCAGTGGTTCACCGCGTCGGGCGCAGATTCTTACGAAAGCGAGCATCGAAATCGATGTTGTTCCAGCTGAGATTGACGAGGGCGAGATTCTCGAGAGCGGAGGTGAGTTGCGGGATGCAGTTCAGCAATTAGCACTTGCCAAGGCAGAAGCGATCGCCGGATTCCGGCCCGGTGAGTTCGTTTTAGGAGCCGATACGATCGTTGTTCTCGATGGAGATATCCTCGGTAAACCGGAATCTCTAGAGCAGGCTACGGAGATGCTTGGACGGCTTAGTGGACGCCAGCATGAGGTTGTTACGGGTGTCGCCATCGTAAATCCTGCCGGAGATACTCACACAAAACATGTCAGCACTTCGGTGGTGTTCCGTAATCTTGATGATAAAGCCGTAGTGGACTACGTTTCTTCAGGGTCGCCGTTCGACAAGGCCGGTGGCTATGGAATTCAGGATCGTTCGTTCGCGCCGGTCGCGAGTTACGATGAGTGTTATTTGAACGTTGTCGGGCTGCCTATGTGTGCAACGAATGAATTGCTGGAACAATCCGGATTTTTGGGAATTGGCGTGAGTGAATGCGCTGGGCATGACGCGTTTGCTGCCGGATCAGATAAGCGCGTCGAATCGAGGTCGTCGGAATGACCTTCTTCGGGCTTGGTGGATTCGAGGTGCTCCTGATCGGTGCGATCGCGCTATTTGTACTGGGCCCCAAGCGACTGCTCGATGGTATTCGGGGCGGTCGAAAGACCTATACCGATCTCAAACGACAGCGGGACGTTCTTCAGTCGCTGATTACTGAGGCTATCGATCTTGAAGACCTCAAAAAACAGATCGACACCGATGGTCTCAAGGCAAGTGTCGAGTCGTTGAAAGACGATATCGAGTTGGACCAAGGGGCGGAGGACGTTCGACGTGCCAACGTTGTTGTTGATAAATCGATTCCGCGAAACTGGAATTTAACCCCTCCATCGATCAAGGTCGATTCTGAAGTTCGTGATGCTATTCCCGATTTGAACATTGGTGGTGACGATTCTGGGGCTCCGGAAAAATCGGATCCGACTGAGCAGGCGGGTTCAGAGATGACTTCGGGTGATGCAGATAATGATGCCGGCGAGGTGAAGTCGTGAACGACGATGCCATGTCGGTCCTGTCCCATCTCAACGAGCTGAAACGTCGACTGTTCAGAGTTGGGATCGTTGCGGTTATTTTCATCGCGGCGGCAGTAGTGAATTTTCGGTGGATATTCAACCAATTCACTGCTGACTCTCGTGAATTGATCGAGGCAGCCGGTGGAGACATTGTTCAGCTGACTCTGACCGAGGCGTGGGTTGCGGCTGCGAAGCTGGCGGTAATGGTCGGATTGACTGCTGCCTCGCCTTATTTTCTGTTTGAGATGTCGAGGTTCTTCCAACCTGGATTGAAATCGAACGAACGGAAGTACATTTATTTCCTGATTCCTGGGGCGTTGATTTCGTTTGCTCTCGGAACTGCGTTTGCTTATTTGATTCTGATTCCTCGATTGTTTGAGTTCATGCTGCAGTTCCAGGGCAGCCTGGCGGTTCCGACGATAACGACGGCTTCTGTGGTGTCGATGACGGTTGGGATTATCTTCTGGTTGGGAACGATCTTTGAGTTGCCTATCGTGATGTTTCTACTGGCGAAGATTGGGATTTTGACGTCGAAATGGCTCAGAACCAAGCGCCGCTGGATGATTCTGCTTGCGTTTGTTTTCGGCGCGGCGGTTACGCCGACAGATCCGATTTCACAGGTGATCGTCGCTATTCCGGTGATGCTGCTGTTCGAGATCGGGATGCTGCTGGTGAAGCTTGCCGAGCGAGGACGCGACGAATAGAGCGCTGGCTTGAACACTCGTCAGAATCGTGCGTGATGAGGTGACGTGTCGCCTAGAGCCGACTAGCTGGATTTAGCGTCGTCGGTGTCGTCGCCAGTGTCAGAATCGGACTTCTTGTCCTTGGTGTCGACGGCGGATTTGAACTCATTGATCGCCTGGCCCACGCCTTTGCCAACCTGCGGCAGTTTGCCGACTCCGAAGAGCAGCAAGACGATTACGAGTATGATGGCGATTTGCCAGATGCCAAAGTTCTGCACAGATAAAGCTCCGAGTTGTCCCGAGTACGATCGGGACTTGTTGAATTGAACCGTAGTTCAAGTTCAAGTATACGCTGAGAGTTTTCCTTCGATGGGTGAAAGTGTGAGGTTTTTGGGAACGTTAAGGTTTGGTGCGCTCAACCTAAAGTAGAGGGTCTTCCAGGAGATTTAGCAAATTCTCTTTTCGGTCTTCTGGTGTGAACTAAGAACGAAGTGACGGCCTAGTGACTGAGAGTAATTCGGATTCGTTTAGGCCCAAATAGTTCGCTAATTGATACTCGCTCCCGATATTTGTGTGGAGTCGGACAGGGTCATCAGTGTTCAGAGTGATTTTGTGGCCTGCGTGTAGAAGTCGGGCGAACGGGTGTTCCGCATAAGCGTTGATTGATCCGAGTACGACATTGGAACTTACGCAAATTTCGAAAGTGATCTCGTTTTCAAGTGCGTCGTCCATGATGACCGGCTCATTGTGGGCATGAATACCGTGCCCGATTCTAGTTGCTTCGGCTGCTGAGATCGCTGACAACATATTGGCTCTTGAGAACTCACCGCGTGAACGGTGACACCGAAACCCGTATCGGCAAATCGCTCTGTCCAATTTCCAAAAAACGCAATCTTCTTATTATTTGCAAGGCGTTGGGACGATGTCGATGCCTGCTATTCCATCAGGTCTGGACTCCAAACACATCTCGAAGGTTGAATTGGCGATCGCTCGGTCAGGGCTGACTACGACAGACACGATTGGTTCTGATAGAAACTGCGGATGAAGAGCAGTGATTCTCCGCTGTGAGCTGTTGAATGCTATTACGAATGCTGGATTTTCAAGACTCCCTACTCCCTGCACCGAATCGGAATTCGCTGTATGTGGATCCTGCTGTTGCTGTGCCTAGCATCAAATCAAAGAATCTTGCTTCTAGATAGATGGGTTCGACATCGAGAGCGGTATCTAATGGCACCGAGGGCATTGCCTTGAGACGCTCGTGTTCAGGGGGAATCGTAGACATTGTTGCGTCGATCCAACGCGCCCAATCGAGCGTTGATTCCCGATTTACCAATCGATCCAGTTGGGCACCGGATTCTGCATGAATGTGAAGTATTGCTTTTGGAATAGCGCAACCGAAGGATGACTTGGATTTCTTCATTCGGATGATACGCGAACTATCGAACGATATCGTCTTGTCGTGAGGTTAACTTAAGATGGGCTGGGAGCTATCCCATGTAGCGCCAAACGGCTACGACTCGGCTGAGGACTTCGATGTCGGTGGATGCGAATGTCATCGCTTCCATATGACTGTTGGCGGGTTCGAGTCGGGTACGAGGACCTTCTGAGTAAAAATGCTTGAGCGTTGTGGAGTTGTCGGATTTGATGCGAACTGCGGCCATTTGGCCATTTCGAACTGACGAAGCTTGTTCCATGATGACGAGGTCGCCATCGGAGATCAGCGCGTCGATCATCGATTCGCCTCGTACTTTAAGGGCGTAGACGCCATCGCCGGTGCCGGTGATCGCCTGCGGGAGATCGATGAGTTCAGATCCCGACAGATCGTACCACGTGTCGTTCTCGGGCATTGGAAATGGCGAGCCGGCGGCGATGGTTCCGAGTAGCGGGACCGCTACGGTGTCGATTGAAATCGGCTCGGAAGTTATTTCACGCTGGTTCGAAAGGCTGAGACCTCGGGATACTTCCGAGTGACGGTTCAGGTAACCGTTCTCTTTCAGGCGATCGAGGTTGTACGAAACGACCGAGGTCGAACTGAGATTGCAGCCGAATTGGATGTCGCGAACTGTTGGAGGGTAGTCGTGTTCGTCGATGAACGCCTCGATGAACGACAGTATCTGCTGCTGCTTTTCGGAAGGCTCTTTCATCTGTTCGGTTCCTGAACTATTTGGTCTGGTCGGTGACTCTTTAGCGCGTTTTAATTCGCACTAATGTTCTGGAAATTATCAGTTGACACTCTTCTGTGTCAATCGTAAATGTCAGCGAATTGCGATCATAAGTTCGAAACGTGGGCATTATTTTCTTTTGATTGTTGACAGGGTTGGGGAATTGATGACTGGCGTCAGGTAGGTTTATTGTGGTTGTAATTCAGGGTTGTTGCACCTTGTGACCCTTCGACGGAGCTCAGGATGATGTTGAGTTCATCGTCGGTGCGCAGGCGTTGTTGCAGTAGGTAGAACTGCTGTACTGGGTTCGAGAGTAGGAATGGTAGTAGGCGCTTATGGAACGGTTGGAATGCCCGCACTTGGAGTGGTCGTTAGAGGTGTTGGTGCAAAAACCGGAAGTCTGTACAGGTTGCGCGATCGGTTGAGGCTGTACTGGGGTCGAGGTAATCGTAGGTTCGCGAGAGGTTGTCGGGGCAATATTCACCGTGATTGTCCATGTTGCGGTGATGATCACCGTTGCGTAGTCGATGTGAGGGGTCGCAGTGGTTACCGGAACTGCAGGAGTGTCAGGAACTGAGTTCGTGTCGACTGATTCTGATCCACAAGCGGTGGTGATGAGTGCAAAAAGAAGGACTAGCCCGAGCAGGAACGATCTAGTGCTGGTGGTCTGAGTGGTCGTGAGCGCTGAGGTCGTGCTCCCAATGACCGGGCGAATGATCGTGCCCAGTGTGTGGATCAAAACCCGGCGGATGTGGCGGTGGAGCCACCTGGGCGTGTCCATGAGATTGATCGATATAGGCGTCGGGGTGAGTCGGGTGATCGTCACCGAACGAGATGCCTTCGAGGTTATCTGGAGGGCCGCCGACGTTATCGGCCTGACCGAACGCAATATAGTGCGGTGGTTGACCTTCCAATACGAGATATGCGGACTGTTTGGTCGTAAGTGACTCATGCCCGCCGAACCATACAACGAGCGGACCATTCACCATCTGTATAGGGCCGTCTTTTGCAGGAAGTCTTACGTCTTCATTGATCTCGCCAGTTCCGGCAGGACCTACGCCCCAACGCTGCGGGCTATCGAAATCGGCGGGTAGAACGAATCGCCAGCGTGGGAGCAGACCCTTCCATGGGCCAACTTCGACCGCGACACGATCCTCCACGCCCTCGAAGGGGTGATGAATTCGCCAATTGAACTGGGTGTCTTCGGATTCGGACGGTGGACCGGGCCGATGGGTATCGGCCGCATGGTCGTGACCGTTGTCTGGCCCCTGGGTCAAAGGGTTATCTCAGGTTAGCTAGAAAGCTTGTTGTACTGCTTGGTGAGTCGGGACTTTTTTCGAGCGGCAGTGTTTCGGTGCATAACACCTTTAGACACTGCCCTGTCGAGTGCCGACACTGCGTCTTTCAACGAAGTGTCCGACTCATCAGATTTTGAACCATCTTCGATGGCTTCGGTGACAGCTCGAACTCGGTTTCGTGTGAAGGATCGGGTTGATCGGTTTCGGTCGGCTTTGCGGTTCTGTGCGCGCAAAGTTTTAGCGGCGGGCATTTATGTTCCTTGGTAACTGTTCTAAATGCTGTGGATACGATTATTTGCGATTTGTTGAGTTTATTTCGTTATGAACTCTGCGCTTCGCTGACCCGGAAGACACTGTCTACACCTGGGATCGTTTCCACGCGGGAGAAGAGCCGACTTAACTGCTCTACCCCTGCAGTGTACACCGTAAGTGAGACAGTACACGCATTGGTTTTCTCGTCTTCATCTGATGTGAGCGAGTGAATATTTACGTTTTCTGATGAGACGACATTGGTGATATCGCGAATCAAGCCGACACGGTCGAAGGCTTTTATCTGCAACCGGGATGCGTAGGTCGTTTCGTAGTGACCCCATGCAACGGGGATGTGACGATCAGAATCTTCGGTATCTCGGAGGATCGTGCAGCTCTGCCTGTGAACTGTAACTCCACGACCCCGAGTGAGGTATCCGGTGATTTCGTCTCCATATACGGGGCTGCAGCACCGTGCGATTCGGGTGAGCAGTCCTGGTTCACCCATGACCACAAGACCTTTGGTTTGATCGGTCGGCGGTTTGCCTGATTTGAGTTCGGGTGTGAATACTTCGGCTGGTGCAGGACTCAGCGTATCGGCGACCCGGGCAACTGATATTTGACCGGTACCGAGGGCTTCAGTGAGTTCGTCAAAGCTGTCGTAGTCGAGGCTGGCAACGATTTCTTTTTCGTTGAATTTGAGACCAAGCCTGCGAAGTTCCTTTTTGAGCAGATCTTTACCACGCCGAACGTTGCTCTGACGCTCCTGCTTGCGGAACCACTGTTTCACCTTTGTTTGAGCACTACCTGTCACAAGATATGCGAGATCGGGATTGAGCCAATCGAGGCTTGGGCCGCGTGGGATGCGGGCTTTTCGAATCTCGACAACATCGCCGTTGTTGAGAGGTGTGTTCAGGGCGGTTAGTTTGCCATTAACGACCGCTCCAACAGTGTTGTGTCCGAGATCGGTGTGGATGCGGTAGGCAAAATCGATGGGTGTTGCACCGGCTGGCAGGTCTTTCACATCACCTTGAGGTGTGTAGACGAAGACCTGGTCCTGCAAGATGTCGGTGCGAACGGTTGCCAGGTATTCATCATCACCTGATAGCTCACGCTGCCAGTCGAGTAGCTGGCGAAGCCACGACATCTTCGTTTCGAAGTTGTCGACCTTCGGCGCTCCGTCTTCACCCTCTTTGTACATCCAGTGAGATGCGACACCTTCTTCGGCGGTTTCGTGCATTTCCTGGGTACGAATTTGAACTTCGATCGGATAGTTACCCGGGCCCCACACCGAAGTGTGAAGCGACTGGTACATATTTTCTTTTGGGCTGGCGATGTAGTCATCAAACTGACCGGGAACGGGTCGCCACTTCGAATGCACTACGCCAAGTGCTGCGTAGCAGTCTCCGAGCGCGTCGGTGACGACTCGAATTGCGATGAGATCGTAGATTTCGTCGAACTTGCGACCCGTTCGCTCGTAGCGTTGCAGCTTGTTGTACGTGCTGTAGAGGTGTTTTACCCGACCATCGACTTTACACTCAATTCCTGCTTCGTCGAGTGGGCCTTTGATCGCCTTGACGGCGGCTTCGGTATATATCTCGCGTTCTGCGCGTTTTCGACTGACCAGTCGAGAGATCGACTTGTATTGACGCGGCATGAGGTAGCGAAACGCCTGGTCTTCTAGCTGCCATTTGATGTCGTACATGCCGAGGCGATGTGCCAGCGGCGAATAGATATCGAGTGTTTCTCTTGAGATTCGCTGTTGTTTAGGCACCGGAAGGTGACTGAGGGTTTGCATGTTGTGCAGGCGGTCTGAGAGTTTGATTAGAACCACTCTGACGTCTTCCGCCATAGCGACGAGCATCTTGCGGAGTGATGCAGCCCGAGTTGCCTCAGGGGTGGCGATCTGCTTCAGCATTGCGCTGTTTTCGGAGATCATGTCGAGGCGTTTCAGCTTCGTGACCCCATCGACGAGTTTCGCAACTTCAAGACCGAACTCTTTTTCGAGTTCCTGGAAGCTAATTCCACAGTCTTCCATCACGTCATGCAGAAGTGCTGCCTGGATAGTGGTCATGTCGAGTCGCATATCGGCGAGTCGTATTGCCGTGGCGATCGGGTGAGTTATGAATGGCTTGCCGGAATCTCGTTGCTGGCCGTCGTGAGCGTTGATTGCGTAAGTGAGAGAATCTTCAACCGTCGAGGCGCGATCGGCTGGCAGGTACTTGTGTACCGAGTGCATTAGATCCTTGGCGGATCCGATCTGTTGGATGGTGGTCATAAATCGAGGGCGAATCGCTGATTGCTTACTTGCTGGCGCACGACTTGGGTCACGCTCGAGCGCGCCTGTGGTTTCATTCTAAATGTTTGAAGAAACTTAGGGCGATAGCGGAACATATGCGACTTGTCCTTCTGTGCCGGTGATTTACGAAGAATAAAGTCTTGCGATTTCATCGCGTTCGAACGTGGGAAGCGGTTCAACAGAGCCATTGACGATTCTGGTGAGCCCGGCATTAGCATCGGTTATTTTGCCTATTACTGCAGACGGAAATCCAGAACGGTCAAGTGCATCGATGATTTTCGATGAACCTTCGGGATCAGTAGTGATGAGTAATGCACCCGAAGCGATCAATCCCCATGGATCGAGTTTGAGTGCATCGCAAATTGTCCGGGTTTCGGGGTAGACGTGTACCAGTTCGGAATCGATCAAGACGCCTGTGTTCGACGCCCGGGCGAGTTCATCGAGTGCTCCTGCAAGACCACCTTCGGTGGGATCGTGCATTGCTGTGACGTGACCAGTCGAAGTAGCGATTGTTGCCGCTTTGACGACCGATATTCCGGGTGAATCGAGAAATTCAGCCGCTCTAGATAATTCGGTTTCGGATAGACCGGACTTGAGAAGCGTGACTTTGCTTTCTCGGGCGATGATTGCGGTGCCCTCGATCGCTATTCCCGCAGTGAGAATCACGTCGTTACCGGGTTTTGCAGAAGAAGTGTTCACCGTTTCAGATGGAGCAGCTTCACCGAGCATCGTTCCTGCAATGATCGGTCGGGGTAGGCCAACGGTAATTTCGGTGTGCCCGCCAATCAATGTGATTCCGAGTTCAGCGGCGGCATTGTGGAGTTGTTTGAAGATGTCACGCGCGGTTGAGGCTGGTTCATTTTCGGGTAGGAAGAGTGTTCCGAGAAACCATTTCGGCACCCCACCAGAAGCTGCGATGTCGTTGGCGTTGACCTGAATTGCGTACCAACCGATTCGGTCGGTTGCGAATGTGATCGGATCGGACTTTGCGATGAGAGTTGAGCTGCCGAATGATACGAGAGCGGCATCTTCGCCGACGCCGGGTCCGAGGAGTACCCGTTTATCTGCAGGATTCAGATCGTCCAGAAAACTGGCGAGAAGATCTGGTGGGAGCTTGCCCGCTTTCAGGCGTCTATTCGCGAGTTCATCCATCATTTTGTCGATCTGAGTGGTTACTGAGTGGCGGTTGGTAAGGCCGGGATCGGATCACCGGTCAGGTACGGGCCAATGATGTGGCCGAGAATAGGCGCATTTCCGTGTAGGTCGTTCCAGTAGATATCGAATGCCTTAGGGTTTTCTTCACAGATGAACTCGATCTTGCTGGTACCGCGGCCTGTTTGGAAATCGAGTCTGAAAACCGTTGTGCAGGGGGCGGCATAAGATATGGCTGAAGGTTGATCGAAAATGTCGATTACTCTTGCCATGTCATGCGGGGTCATCTCTCTTCTGACCTCGAAATTTCCATTGTCGAAGTTTCGCCGCATTAGAGTGAGGTTTGTTGCTTCGTGGAGATTTGACTGATCTGTGATATTAACGAGAGATGCATTGGAAGGTGTGAGTTCATCGCAGCGAGCTACGACTGTATCGTCGGCATTGACGTGATACTCCCACGTCAATGCCCCGTTGCCGAGTACGTAAATCAGGCCTTTGTACGGAGCATCTGAAGTGTCGTGATATGTGCCGGGTTCCGGACAACCGAGTGCTGCGGTTGGCCACTGAGCTTCACCGACCGAGGCTACAAATAACGTCGAGAAATCAACTCCGCGTTCCGCGACCAATCTTCCCATTTCAGTGACGTGTGAACCAGGTGGGGCGGGAGTTGGTGTTGCCGTCGGTGTCGGAGTAGGGGTTGCCGTGGGGTTAGGCGTGACGGTCGTCCTAGGTGTGCTGGTTGGTGACGGAATTTGAGTAACGGTTGGTCGAGCGGTTACCACCGGTTTTGCGGTCGCTGAAGACGTGGTGGGCTGAGTCGTAGAAGTCGGTTCATCCAACTTGCCCGATGAGCATGACGCTACGATGGCGACGAGTGTTACTGCCGACAGAAATATGACTGCGGTGCGGATCGAGATTTTCACTTAGTTACTTTCGTTTTTGGGTTGGGTCAGTTGATACGGGGTGAGTGAACGTGGTTTATTCCGCCACGATGAACTCGTATTCAGCATCGGAGCTGGTGGTGTCATCCTGCGCCCAGAATTGGGACCGTGTGTCCCTAGCCTCTTCAGCGAATTCTTCGGGCACGATCACTTCAATAATGAGCGATGTTCCCTCTGGCGATAGATAAGCCCTATCCGGTTCAATATTTGGTCCAGAAGCTACCCATCCACCGACGAGGACTTCTTCAGGATCGCCAAATTGAACGTTGGCGGATGTTGGCTGGGCGACATCGGGAGTTGGCAGCGAGTCGGAATAAAAATCATCACACGCGGTCAAAAAAAGAACCATGAGCAGCGCGATACCAGCGACGGCGATCCGGGATTTGTTGGGTGAGGTGATTTCGGGTTTGTACATGCGACTGTGCACGCGAGTTTTTTTGGGATCGATTGCGACTAGACCGAAGCAAAAGAATCTGTAGATCAGATTGTAGGCGGCGCGGCATTACGAGTGCGTGCTCGATATACGACGTATTTTGTGAATAGTTTCATTCGATATCGCTTCATCTTCTGGCCTCATCGGCAGCTGTATTCAACTTGTGCATCGTATATACGAATAAAATGATTAGTATGAAGGAGGTAAAATGATTTGAAAAACGTGCTAGAGGTGATTCAGAATAAAAACGCACCCAATAAGTCTTTCATTGCCCTTGATTGTCAATCAAGGATAATTGTGTATTATTAAGGTAAGGATTTCGATATACGAACGGAATAAGACGCACCGGCGAAATTGTGAAAACCCGGTTGTCGGCTCCTATTCGACTGTGCCAAGAGGTCGTGGAATGAATAAAGGTATTGCCACTATGTGGCGTGTAATAGTTAGTGTCGCGCTATTTACTATCGTGGCTGTCGTAGCCGTTGCATGTGCAAGTTATGACTCATCAGATTCGAAAGTACTTGTTATCTATTCGGGTCGCAGCGAATCGTTGATCGCCCCGTTGATCGCTGATTTCGAGGAGGTAACCGGGGCAAAAATCCAGGTGAATTACGGTTCGACCGGGCCGTTGGCAGCGACGTTACTCGAAGAGGGCGGCCGCACCCCTGCCGACGTTTTCTTTGCGCAGGACCCGGGTGGTCTTGGTGCGGTTGATTCGTTACTTGCAGAACTGTCGACCGATATTTTGGACTCAGTTCCTGTTTGGGCACGGGATCCTGAAAGTAAGTGGGTTGGTACGTCGGGGCGGGCGCGTGTAATCGTTTACAACACCGATATGCTGACCGAAGCTGATCTGCCCGATTCGATCGAGGATTTCGCTAAGCCTGAATGGAAGGGGCGAATCGGTTGGCCCCCAACCAACGGATCACTTCACGCCATGATTACTGCAATGCGGCAGGAGTGGGGTCAGGTTCGAACCAAGGAATGGCTCGAGGGAATTGTCGCAAACGAACCGAAAATCTACGCGAAGAACACCCCGACGGTTGCAGCCGCAGGTACCGGCGAGATTGAAGTTGGTTTTGTGAATCACTACTACCTGCATCGGTTCATCGCTGAAGAAGGCGAGTCGTTTGCGGCTAGGAACTATTACACACGGGCGGCCGATCCGGGCTCAGTAGTGTTGGTGGCAGGTGTTGGGATGCTCGAAGATTCCGACAATAAGGACCTTGCTGAGCAGTTCATCAAGTTCCTGCTTAGTGCATCGGGTCAGCAGTATTTTGCTTCTCAGACGTACGAATTCCCGCTCACCGAGAATGCTAAGCCGAATAATATGTTGCCTGCTCTTGCAGATATCACCAAACCTTCGATCGATCTGGGCGACCTGACCGATCTTGAAGGAACACAGGATCTACTCCGGGAGGTAGGCGCTCTTCCGTAAAGGAAGGGCTGACGCAGATTCGATCTGCGAGCAATTTTGATCCAATCATGTTGCACACACATGTTGGAGTTTTCATTGCAGGTATCACCTTATGAAATCCTGGTGGTGTCTGCGTGACTATTTCTGGCGCTATTTCAGCAGGGTGGAAATCCTCTGACGGAAAACGACCACCAGCGTTCTTAGTGGCGTCGGCTGCTGCAGTCACATTTGCGGCGCTTATTCCAGTTGTATATTTGCTGGTTCGATCGATCGACGCCGGATCGGAGTGGATCGATATCGTCTGGCGAGCGAATACGGCTGCGGTGTTTGGTCGGACGTTCCTTCTGATAGGTCTGGTGACGATTATTTCTGTATCGGTTGCCGTTCCAGTGGCGTGGTTGACGGTGAAATCAAATATTCCTTTACGGCGTGTTCTATCGGTCGCCTCGGTGTTGCCACTCGTGATGCCGAGTTTTGTGATGGCGGCGACCGTGATCGAGATGTATTCACCAAAAGGCGTATTGCAGGGCTGGCTTTCGGGATTGGGGGTCGATCGGCTTCCCGATATTTACGGACTGGGTGGTGCGACTCTTGTTCTGGTTCTGATGACCTACCCGTACGTGCTTCTGACGGTTCGGGGTGCCTTGCGCAGGATGGATCCGGCATTGGAGGAAGCGGCTCGAGCGATGGGTTACGGACCGGTTCATGCGTTTCGGGCGGTGACCTTGCCGATGTTGCGACCAGCGATTGCAAGTGGATCGCTTCTGGTCGCGCTTTACACGTTGAGTGATTTCGGCGGAGTTGCGTTGTTGCGTTACCAGACGTTCACATCGACGATCATGATTCAATACCAGTCGTCGATCGATCGTACGTTGGCGGCGGTGTTGTCATTGGTGCTCGTGGTTATTGCAGTTTTGTTGCTGCTGGGCGAAGGGTTTACGCGAGGGCGTGGTGCCTACCACCGAAGTACTGTGGGGACGGTTCGAATATCGCATCGATTCGATCTGGGTCGGTGGCGCTGGGGTGGCGCAGCGGCGGTTTCAGTGCCGGTGTTGATTGGCCTAGTGATTCCAGTTGGTGTGCTTATTCACTGGTTGGTGCGTGGGCTCCTGAACGACCAGGAATTGTTGCCGTTGCTGGTTCCGGCTCGCAACTCACTTTATGTCTCGCTTCTGGCTGCGCTGGCAACCGTGTTGGCTGCTCTTCCGGTCGCAATTCTTGCCGTTCGGTTCCGGAGCCGATTAAGTCGATTCTTCGAACGTTCGGTCTATATCGGCTTTGGATTACCGGGTGTCGTGGTAGCACTTTCTTTAGTGTTTTTTGGAATCAATGTCGTACGTCCGTTGTATCAATCGACATGGTTGCTGATATTTGCGTACGGTGTTCTGTTTTTGCCGGCGAGCGTTGGGACGCTGAGAAGTTCGTTGTTACAGGTGAGTCCGAGAGTGGAAGAAGCAGCTCAGAGTTTGGGTAGATCGCAGTGGAAGGTTATTTTCTCAGTCACTGTTCCGCTCGTGATGCCGGGCGCGTTCGCTGGTGGAGCGATGGTGTTCTTGCTGACGATGAAAGAGCTTCCTGCGACGTTGATTCTTTCTCCTATCGGGTATCGGACGCTTTCGTCTTCTATCTGGTCGGCGGCATCAGAGGCGTTCTTCGCAAAGACGGCCGCTGCGGCGTTGCTGCTTGTTGTGGTCGCGGGTGTTCCGACCGCCTATCTCACTCTTCGTGGTCACGGCGACAACTCGGGCACTTCGGACCGGTCGCTTGATGTGAACGGGGCAGGCCGATGAGGGTGCCGTGGCGACGAAAACCTGCTGGTCTTTCCGTTCCAACCGCTTCGGCTACCGAGGTGGAGTCAGGTACATCTTCCACGCCTACGCCTCTTTCTGAGGAGACGGGTGTCATTCACCTGCAGGGTGTGGAGTGTAGATATCTTGGTTCTGATACTCCGGCGATCAGTGATTTCAATCTGCTTGTTCGACCAGGCGAGTTCGTGAGTATTTTGGGGCGGAGTGGAGCTGGAAAGACGACTGCGCTTCGCGTGATCGCTGGATTTGAACAGGTTTCGGACGGGTATATACGCATCGGTGGAAAGTTAGTTGGGACGTCTTTCGTGCATGTGCCCCCCGACCAGCGCAGGATTGGTCTTGTGTTTCAGGACTACGCGCTGTTCCCTCACCTGACAGTTGCGAAGAACATTGAATTTGGACTGAAAGACCTGCCTGCCGATGAACGTCGAGTTCGAATTGCTCCGGTATTGAAGATGGTTGGGATGAGCGGGTACGAATCTCGCTACGTTCACGAGCTTTCTGGTGGTCAGCAGCAACGTGTTGCGATTGCACGGGCGTTGGCTCCCGATCCAGTGGCATTGTTGCTGGATGAGCCGTTCAGCAACCTTGACCGGCAACTTCGAGCGGCACTGCGTCGCGACATCAAGAAGATTGTTCACGAGACCGGAGCGACTACACTGCTTGTGACTCACGATCGTGAAGAAGCACTGGCTACTTCAGATCGAATAGCCGTGATGGGCGACAACTGTATTGAGCAGATCGGTACGCCAGAAGATGTGTATCAGAATCCGATTTCGGCTGCAGTCGCTAGGTTGATCGGTCCGTGCGAGCTTATTCCTGGCGTGTACCGGGGTGAGGTTGTGGTCACAGAAGCCGGTGTGTTCCCGGTCAGGGTTACGACCGAGAATTCAATCCTCGACGGTCGCCAGGTGCTTGCGCTGATGCGTGCGTCGGAGCTGGAGATCGAGCTTGCTGGAGAGGATGACCAGCGGACGGCGATGGTTGAGGCGCGGGAGTTCGAAGGTGAGTTCAGCGAGTACAGTATTCGGCTCGATTCGGGTACGTTACTACGTGTTCGTAGGCGGGCTGCCAACGGGATCGAACTCGGCAGCCGGGTGACAGTGTGCGCGCGCGATGGGTCGAAGGTGATTGTGTTCCCGGCGTGAAGGTGTGGACGCTATCGCGCGATCGGTAGGTGTTCGGTCGATTTGGGCTGCTGGGCGAGCCCCCCTCGGCTACGCTAGGGACGCGTGATTTCGTCTACGTGAACTTTTTGATTACGAGGCAGGCGTTTTGACCTCCGAATCCGAAGCTGTTTGAAAGCACGATGTTGACTTCGGTTTCTCGAGCTACGTTGGGGATGTAGTCGAGATCGCAGTCGGGGTCGGATTCTTCCTGGTTGATCGTCGGGTGAAGGATGCTGTCATTGATGCTGTTGACGCAGGCGATAGCTTCGAGCGCTCCAGAAGCACCCAGAGAGTGACCAACCATCGACTTTGTCGAACTGATCGGAATGTTGTACGCCCGTTCGCCGAACACGGTTTTGATCGCCTTGGTTTCAGAGGCATCGTTGATTGGCGTCGAAGTGCCGTGGGCGTTGATGTAGTCAATATCGTCGACGCCAACCCCCGCGTTTTCCAGCGCACGGCTCATGGCTTTAGCAGCGCCTGAGCCTTCCGGGTGCGGCTGGACGAGGTGGTAGGCATCGGAAGAAACGCCCCAGCCACCGATTTCGGCATATATCTTTGCGCCGCGTACCTGAGCGTGCTCCAGACTCTCGAGGATAAGTATTCCGCTACCTTCGGCAGGTGCGAATCCGTCGCGACCCTTGTCGAACGGTCGGCTGGCGAGAGTGGGATCGCCGTCCCAAGTTGTCAGTGCTCGCATAGTGCTGAATCCGCCCATGCCGATTTCACAGATTCCCGCTTCGGTTCCGCCAGTGACGATAACGTCGGCAGTTCCTCTACGGATGACCTCTGCCGCTTCGCCGATCGCCTGTGTACTCGCGGCGCAAGCAGTTACGCAGGTATTGGTGTAGCCGGTGAAGTTGAATGCGTGCGAAATGTTGGCTGACGCCATGTTCACGAGCATCATGGGAATGTAGTAAGGGCTCATGCGTGAGACGCCGCGTTTTACGCGAATCTCCGCCTGTTGATCGGTTTCTGGCAACCCGCCCGAGCCGCTACCGATAAGGACACCGATCCGGTCGTGGTCTTCGTTGTGCAACTCAAGACCGGAGTCTTCGATCGCCTGACCTGCTGCAACAACTGCGAACTGTGAGAAGCGAGCCATGCGACGGGCTTCTTTGCGGTCCATATAGTCGGACGCATCGAAATCCTGAATTTCGCCGGAAATACTGCACGGAAATCCGTCAGGACTGACCAGGCTGATTTCACGAATCCCCGATTTGCCGGTCTTAATTCCGGTCCAGAATTCGTCAACCGAATTTCCGAGGCACGTTATTGCACCCATCCCCGTCACGACAACTCTAGTTTGGTTATTGCTGATCATTATTGTTGTGTTCGGTGTTTTCTATTGAAGCGGCTTGTTGGTTGGGCTAACAGGTAGTTTGGTATCGGGGTATAACTCGGGTTCAATTCCGTGTTCGAGTTCTACTATTTCAGCGGCTACGAACAGCGATCCGGTTCCGAGAATCAAGTCGTTCTTTTTTGCTAGAAATTTTGCCTGCTCAAGTGCCTCGTGTGTACTAGCGGTTGTTGCGGTTACGGTAATTTTACTATCACCCAGCGCGTCTGATAGTTCGGATTTAGTGAGGGATTTCGGATGGCGAGATTCAGTCGTGATGAATATTGGTCGAAGTGGAGCAAGTTCTCTCGCTACGACAGAAGGGTCGTGACCTCGGATTGTGCCGAGGATTACGATGACGTTTTCTCTGTCGGGGAAGAGTTTTTCGATTGATTTTCGAAGGGCAATTGCAGAAGAATCGTTGTGCGCACCGTCGACGAAAATGAGGATTGGTTTAACTGATACCAGTTGGTTTCTCGCTGGCCATTCGACTTGATTGATGCCGCTTGCTATTTGGGAAAGGTCGGTCGGGAAGTCCGTTTTGTTGAGTTGGCCGATGGCGGCGATCGCGGTTTGAGCGTTGTCGACCTGATGATCGCCGAGAAGCTGAAGATGGATGTTGGCTGACTGGTTGTTGAGTTCGAGTTCGAGATTTTTTCCATCGAGCCCGAGATCTATTTCTCGGCGAAGTGTTATTGCTGAATCCGAACGGGTTAGCTTGCTCTGCTGCTCATCGGATTTCTTTTGAATTACCTTCATGGCTTCCGGTTTTTGTGGCGAAGCAACGACTGGAACGCCCGGTTTGACAATGCCGGCCTTCTCGGCTGCGATCAGTTCGATGGTGTCGCCGAGGACTGCCACATGATCGAGGCTGACAGGAGTGATGACGGAGACGAGTGGCGTGATGATATTTGTCGAATCGAGCCTGCCACCTAGGCCGACTTCGATCACACTGATATCGGCGCTGCAGTTTGCAAAGTAGCTGAACGCCATAGCTGTTTCGAGTTCGAATACTGACACGACTCCGATATCGTCATCGGCGGTCACTTTTTCGACTGCTGGCCAGAGATCGTCAATGAGAGCGATGAATTCGTTTTCGGTGATCGGAGTTCCGTTGATACGAAAGCGCTCAGCGATTCGATGGATGGATGGCGAGGTGAAAAGTCCGACTGTGTATCCGCACGCAGCAAGTCCCCACGCGATCATTGCTGCCGTGCTGCCTTTGCCTTTGCTCCCGGCGACGTGGACATAGTTTTGATCGAGGTGGGGATTGCCGAGGTAGCCAAGAAGTCGGGCGATGCGTTTCAGATGAAAATCGGGAGGGTCGTTGGCGCGGGATTTTCTCTCGAAATCAGCGAGTGAGAGAAGCTTCGAAATAGCGGCTTGATAATCGCTGTTATTGAGAGATTCGGGTGACATATATAACGATTATCACGGTGAATGCCACTGAATGTCATTTCGAATACCGTCGAACTGCACGGATTTGCGGGTTTGATTGCTAGTATTGACGCCCACTATATGAAACCAACTACAACCAGAAGAGACTCGACTGATTCGTGAAATATCGAGACCTTATTGAAAATGCTCTGAACGGGCATGGTGCCGACTACTGCGAAGTCCGAATCGAAGAGACGGATAATTCCCGATTGACCTATCGTGGTAAATCACTCGATACGATCGCCCAGATAAGCGGTCTTGGCGGGAACGTTCGGGCTGCGACCAAAGGCGGTTGGGGGCTTGCGAGCTTTAACAGTCTCGACGAACTGAGTTCGAAAGTCGCGGACGCGGTTGCACAGTCCAAGGCTGTAGGTGGATCGAAGACGGAGCTTGGAGAGGTAGAACCGAACGTCGACGTAGTGCCAGCCCACATCGTTGAGGATCCGGCAGAAATCTTGCTCGTCGAGAAGAAGCATCAGATGGACCGCTACAACGATCTGGTGTGGTCGGTCGATGGCATCAACAGTGCCGACATCATCTACGGCGATACTTCTCGCAAGACCTTCTTCGGCAGTTCGGACGGTTCATATATCGAGCAACAGCAGGTCCACGTGATCACTCGTATTTCAGCGCAGGCCCGAAACGGTGGAGATGTGCAGCAAGCTGGGTTTAGCCTTGGATCGCAGGGAGATTACGGGCTAATTCGTGATCTTGACGACCAGGTAATTGACGCCGCAAAGCGCGCCGTTGCGCTGCTGGACGCTGAATCGCTTGTAGGTGGTGAGCGAACAGTAATTCTCGATCCAGTTCTTGCCGGGGTGTTCGTTCACGAAGCGTTCGGACATCTTTCCGAGAGTGACAACGTCTACGAAAACGACAAGCTGAAAGAAATTATGTACCTGGGTCGAAAGTTCGGTGGTGAGCACCTGAACTTCACCGATGGTGCAGCGATTCCGGGATTACGGGGCAGTTTCAAGTACGACGATGAGGGGACACCGGCAACTCGAACAGCTCTTGTTCGAGAGGGTGAGTTGGTAGGGCGCCTGCACTCCCGCGAAACAGCCGCCAAGCTCGGTGAGAAACCGACAGGTAACGCCCGGGCGATTGGATACAACTTCCCACCGATCGTTCGTATGACGAACACGATTATCGAGCCGGGTGAAGCGACGTTGGAAGATCTTCTCGAAGGTGTTGAAGATGGTGTTTACGTTCGCAACTGGTACGGCGGAATGACTCAGCACGAGATGTTTACGTTCTCCTCTGGAGAGGCGTACATGATTCGGAATGGCGAGATTCAAGAAGCCGTTCGTCCCGTGATGCTTACTGGCAACCTTTTTGAGACCCTCCAGAATCTCGACGGCATTGGCGACGATCTGGATATGAATCAGGGCGGCGGTTGCGGCAAGGGAGGGCAATCGCCTTTGCCGGTTTCGAACGGCAGCCCCCACATTCGAATTCAAAACTGCCTGATCTCGGGAGCTTGAGCATGCCGCTTTCGACAATTTGTAACCACACATTCCAAGAGAAACGAATTTGACCGAACCGCTTCTATACGCAGCAGCTTCGAAGTTCGATCAGGCCGAGGTATATCGGGTCGAATTGGAGAGTCATCCGGTTTCGTTCGAGTCGAACAAGTTGAAAGAGATCATGCGTCACGACACATCAGGTGTGGCACTGCGGGTGATTGACGATGGCCGGATCGGATTTACGTCGACTACGGACGCCGGTCGTGAAAACGAGCTTGTTGACCGTGCGGCTTCGCTGGCTCCGTTCGGATCGGAGGCTTCGTTCGAGTTTCCTGCACCGAGTGAGTATCCGACTGTGGATATTGTCGATCCGGCGATTCCGCAGGTTTCACAGCAATCGATGATCTCTACGGGGCAGATGCTGATCGAGCAACTGCTGGACGAATGGCCTGCCCTGCTGTGTGACGTTCGGATCGGCTGGGCGACGGGTCGTGGACGAATCATGAATTCGGCGGGAATCGATGTCGAGTACGACCAGACGAGCTACTACTGCTCGCTTGGCGCTCAGTTGATTCGTGGCACCGATATGTTGAACGTTTGGGCTGGATACGGTTCGAGTCACCTGTTTGGTAGGGACGAACTTGAACGGTTATTGCAGACAGTTCGACGGTCGCTGCGGTGGTCGAAAGAGACTGCTGTGGCAACGGCGAATACGGGCGATCTGCCGGTGATTTTTACACCTCGTGGTGTGGGCGCTACTCTGCTTCATCCCCTTCTTTCCGGGTTCAACGGGAAGAATGTTGCCAACGGATCGTCACCACTCGGTGAGCGATGGGGAGAGAAAATCGTCGATGATCGGATTTCTATTTTCGATGATCCACTGATTCCAGGAGCGAGCGGTAGCCGTCCGTTTGATGATGAGGGCGTTGCGAGTCGCAAGTATGGGTTGATTGAGAACGGAATCGCTGGTGGTCCGCTACTTGATTTGCAGACGGCGGGTCAGCTTGGAAAGACATCGACTGGTGCGGCTGGTCGTGGGCTGGCAAGCACACCGTCACCGAGTTCTTCGGTGATCGATATTACCTCTGGAGAGACTCACTTCGAAGACATGATCGCCGGGGCGAAAAAAGGGTTGGTCATCGAGGAACTTCTTGGCGCCGGGCAGGGTAATGAGCTTGGTGGAGATTTTCGGGCTAACGTTTCGCTTGGCTACAAGATCGAGAACGGCGAGATCGTTGGACGTGTGAAAGACACGATGATTTCAGGCAACGTTTACAACGTGCTTTCGCAGGTTGAGCATGTTGGTGATTCTTCGGATTGGGTGTTCGGATCGATGCGTTCGCCGGCGATTCAATGCTTAGGTGTTGAGGTAGCTGCGAAGGACGATTAGAGAATCGTTTGCGGTGAGCGAGCTAGAATCTATTTATGGGTTTCGACGAATTTCTAAACCAACTACCCGAGGATGACGACGCGACAATCAACTACGCGTCGTTGCTCGAACTCTCAGGCCTGACCGGACCCGAGGCAGACGAGTTCGGGCAACTCTGGCTTGAATGGACTTCGGAGCGGGTTGGCGACATCGTCGATCGCATGGTTGGTCTCAGCAACGAACAGCCGGATGTCGAGTTTGAGACGATCTTTAAACAGGGATTGCTGCATCCGAGTGCGAATGTGCGAGTTAGCGCTCTCAAAGGTTTGGAAGAGAGCGACGATCGAACCTTAATCAAGCCCCTGTGCGAAATGCTTAAGACCGACCCGATGGTCGAGGTTCGAGCCGCTGCTGCTATACCACTTGCGTATCTTTCGGCGATGGCACAGACGGGTAAGCTGGGGTTGAGGTATCGAGAAGCTCTGATTGGTGTGCTTTATGGAGTTCTCGAGGATGTACGGGAAGTCCAGGACGTGAAGCTGAAGGCGCTTGAAGCGGTGTCGGTGTTTAGTGGTGACCGACTTGCTCCGTTTATTGAGGAAGCGTGGTCTTCAGGTGACTGCGAAGCTAAGCAAAGCAGTTTATTTGCGATGGGTCGTACGTCCGATCCCCGTTGGGTAGAACACGTGCTCACCGATCTTGAGCACGGTAGCGTCGCAGTTCGTTACGAAGCCACAATGGCGATGGGCGAACTGTGCGATGAAGAGCACCTTCGTGCGCTGGAATCATCGCTGGATGATGAGGATCTGACCGTGCAACTGGCCGCAATTTCTGCAGTAGAGCGAATCGGTGGTGAAGTTGCTCAAAACCTGCTTGAATTAAAACTGGTTAGCCCGGAACCACGTGTTGTGGAGCTTGTTCAACGGGCGTTGCAGACGATGAAGAACGAGGAAGACCTCGATGAGGTTGTGACCCAGGAGATGGCTCGTTCGATGTTTGGCGCTGGCGATACGCTGCCTGGAATCGACACCGAGGGATACGAGCCAGCAGAAATCGAAGGCTGGGCCAACTTACCTGATCCGAGTGAGGTCGACGACTTTGGCACGGGTGTAACCGAGGAAGCTGAAGAACTGGGACTCGACCGTGGCGACCCGTTCGATATCGATCTTCCGCCCGAAGACCCGTGGGATCACGAAGAGAATTTTTAGTTGGCGCTAGCATGTTTTCGCCGGTGCGACTGGTATTATCGTGATTCTTACGCTTATCGGTGATCTTCACGGTTTGCGAAGGGCGTGGCCACCATCACCGTGCTTTTTCCTGCGGGACCACCGAAGGACGCGATCTCGATTTTTTCGAGGTTGTTGAACGCTGGGAGTGCCGTGTTCTCAGCCTGTTCAGGTGTTAGATCAAGAATCCATTTCCATGGTGGTAGCAGGAACGCGGGATTCACTTTGAACGACTGCTGCAGAGTTGCGGCGGTCGTGCGGGTGTGTCCCCATAGATAGCCGGACCATCTCTTTGTTCCAACCGGCATCTTTGCAGGCATTGGCATGATCGGGACAGAGAATTACAAGTCCCCCATCGCCTTCTGGGTCGTACGGATCAGGATCGGACCAGCGATAGGAAACGTGTACTGCACCACCCTTAATTCCGCCAGCAACTATGTTGAGCACGCCTTCGGCTGTGTAGTTCGTTAAGTCGGCGGCATCGTGGACGTTGCGAGCTCCAACGACCGTGACGGTTGACTCGCCAGCTTTGAATCGCGGCTTTCGTGGAACCCTTCCCATCGATCGGTTTAAGACGGTTCTGCACCGCACCATGAGAACTTGTTCGGTGAACCGATCGTGTCCATACCCAGTTCAGTCGGGTAGTTGTGCCACACGTTCATGAGGGCAGTCGCAGAGCGCGTCCAGGTACGATGTTTACGCAGGATTGCCTGTCTGATCAAGTACCGCTGCAGGGGTGGGTATGCTGCCCGCGTACAGCTTGATGTCTACATTTTTCCCGGCTTGATAGTTCCTCTCCGACCCTGGTGAGTACGGCATCACCACCTCGTTTCCTGTTCCACACCAGTCCAAGTTTTAGACCATCGAGCGACTTGGGGCGTGGAGCGATTTCCGTTTGAAGGCAAGTTGCTGTATCTCAGCTACCGGGTTGCGAGTCACTAGTTTTTCCATAACGATCTCCATCGTGTTACCCGGTTTTCTGCTTCGGGTGGAGTACTAATCGATCTACACGATACCTAGGTCAGAGTCGGCGGGCTTGTCTGAAGGCTAGTTGGGCTGCGCCGAGAAGGCTGACATCATCGCCGAGGCGGGTTGCCGTTAGGGGGATGGTGTCGCCGTATCCTGGGAGTGAACGTTCAATCACGGTTTCTTGAAGTTTTTGCCAGTGGCGCTGGAGCCCCTGAACCACACCGCCACCGATAACGAGGGCTTCCGGGTTGAATATGTTCATGAGTGAGCCGAGTCCTATACCGACATTTTCGACCGTAAGGTCGACCACTTCTTGAGCGATCGGATCGCCTTCATCGGCTGCGTCGAACACCATTCTTGACGTGATGTTGTCGGGGTCGCCGTCGGCAAGATCTGCGAGCGGGCCCTCGCCGGTCCAGCGATCCCGGGCCGCTCGTGCGATGGCGGGTCCACACGCGTTGCCTTCGAAGCAACCGTCGCAACCGACGTTGCACCGATAGGAACCAGTTCGTATCGCGAGATGACCGACTTCGCCTGCGCCTCCGGACGCTCCGGTGACCATTTCGCTGTTGGTGATTATTCCGCCACCAACGCCGGTGCTAATCGTGACGTAGACAAGGTTTTCGGCTCCGACATGGTCGCCGAATCTGGTTTCAGCGAGTGCTGCCAGCGTTGCGTCATGTCCGACCCAAACGGGCAGACTCATCGATTCAGCCAGTCGTGGTTTCATCGTTTTGTCGTGCCAGCCGGGGAGATTTGGTGGGTGGTTATAGGTGCCGGTGGCGGGTCGGATAGGACCTGCGGTCGACACGCCGACTCCGACAATTTCAGCGTCGGCAGGAGCTGTGGAGCGGGCAGCGTTGAGGAGTTTTGCCAATCGATCACTGGCGTCGTCGATCCCACGTTCGGGGTCAGTGCTGATCGATCCACGACCGATCAACCGACCTTCGGAGTTGATGAGTGCTGCTCGGATGTTGGTGCCACCAATGTCGGCGGCGAGGGCGTACTGGGTATTTGTAGTTGTCACGTTCGAGATGGTAGCACCGGGGTGTGGGTGGCAAGGTTTCTGCGGCGTGAGTTTGATGGGTGAATGAGGAGGTGCTAGACGATCTTCGGCAAAGAGTTCATCATTGGATGATGCCTGAACTCGTTCACAACATCGATCTTTCTTCTGTTCCCCACCGTTCCGGTCAATCGCCGGACCTTGAGGCAAAGCGTTTGCGCGCCTGGGAGCGAATGGACGACGAAGAAAAAGAATGGGTTTTGAACGCCTGGGATCTGGCGGGCATGATTCCTTCAGCTCCAGCATTCCGTGAGATGCAAAGTGCGTCGGACCGGGTTTTGTATGTGCTGGTGGGAACCGAAGAGAGCCTTACCCCACTCGAACTGTGCTATTTGATGATCGCCCGATGGTTCCGCAATATCGACCCCGCTACCGCGAGGGCAAAAATGGCGCAGCTGGTGAGCCAGGGATTTGCCCGATACACAGGTCTTGGACGAACGATAGCGACTGAAGCGGGACTAAATAGACTTGAGGAAATGGCTCAACGACGTCGACGATCCGACGATGAGGATGATGAGCGTCGCAGTGACCATCGCACGACTACTTTACAGAGTCGAGTAGTAGATCGCGGCGAATCGGTTCGATCTAACTTCGGTAACCGAGCTGCGCCGACGGGTCGTTATCGGAGCGAGATTCCCGATGACGGCGGCCGTCCGGGTCTACATGACGATCGGGGTGATAGTGATTCGAGTGGCGAGCGTCGTTATCGTGGTCGGGATTCACGGAACTCTCGAGGGGAGTACCGGGACAATCGCGGTCTCTGACGTGATGGCCGTGGTGGATATGCACGAGGCCCTCGTAGAGATGATCGTGGACTAAGGCGCGATGATCGCGATGGGTACGCAAGAAAGCCTCGTAGGTATGATCGTGATGCAAGGCGTGAAGGTCGGGGTGCTCCATCCGAACGCCGTTGGGTAACCCTTGACGGTACGGTCATTGACGATCGAGATCGCTATGAGCACCCTGTGAACACCGATGGCCGATGACCTACGGTCGTGATCAGGGCGATGGTTCTTCCAGGCCCAAGAGCAAAAGCCGCAGCGTGACGAGCGCGTCCGATTGATCGGCAAATCCAAATTTGGTGATCGAAATTCGGATTAGCTAGTACCGGCTGAGCTCTCTAGTCCGTTACTCCCACCTACCGATAGTCTTCGGCGTTGTCCTGAGGGGCGTAGCCGATGGTCTTTTTGGCGTGGTCGGTGTCCCAGAAGCGCCAAGTATTGTCGGAGACCCCGTAGAAGATTTCGAATCTGAGCGGCTGTGTGAGGCACTGGGTTACGAGCTGGGTTAAATCGCGGTGGCTGAGCCATGTAGCCAGCATTCGGACGGATCCGGCAGGACTATTGGGTGGATTGACCGTTCCGATTCTTAGACATGCGACTTCGAGACCGAAGTGTTCGTGATAGTAGCGACCGGTCGCCTCGCCAAACGCTTTGCTCACGCCGTAGTCGGAGTCGGGTCGGATTGGGACAGTGTGGTCGATTCGTTTAAAACCTCCGGGGGTAAGTCCCTCGTAGTCACCGACTCGGATCCGACTGTATGGCTCGTCCATTTCAAAATTACCGACGGCGTGGTTGGAGCTTGCGAATACGACTCGCTTCACACCATGCTGACGAGCGGCTTCGTAGACGTTGTGGGTGGCCGAGATGTTGTTCTTCAGCACATCGGTCCAGGGGGTTTCGACAGGGGCGTTAGCGGCGAGGTGAACTACAGCGTCGACGCCTACGAACGCTTTCGACATCGAGTCGTAGTCCGATCCATCGGTGATGAGGGTTGGCACGCCGGGCGCGTGTTCGGACTCTCGGGCGTCGAGCGCTGATATTTCGAACGGGTCGGATAGTGCGTTGATGAGCATGGAGCCGATGAGTCCGGACGAACCAGTGACGAGAACCTTCATTTTCGGGGTTAGCCTTTGCGATTGCGTGTGGAGCTGTTGCACAGATAATACTCGTGTAGTTGATGGAATTCGTCCAAGCTTGTGCTGGTTTTTTTGTAAGACTCGTTGGATGAGGAGTCGGGAGCAGTCATTGGATCGCATCGCAGTTGATGGACGCGAGTACGAGTTTGCGGACGCAGGTTGTTGGGATTTGTTCAGGGTCGCTGTGTGTTTGGTGCCGAGGAAGGGCTTGTTTTGATGCGGTCGCTCTGGATTGCACGAGTCATCCCCGAAGAATGGGATCCTCAACACGAGATTTAATATCGTAATTTGGTAAATGAATCAGAGGTCTGGATCACTCGACTATGCGCTTGGACGGACTCCCATATTCGATCGCTGGTTGGCAGAGTCCAACCTTCTTTAACGAGCTATTTGTAGCGTAAAGCAGGTGTTGAAATGGCTATGCCGAATGAGGATTTCACAGGTTTATCACGGTAATATGTCCGCCTTCACGTCCACAACATGTAGGTAGTGAGAAGCTTTGTGCAGGGCGGTAGTGTGTGCCGGAGCGCAGCTGGACCAGCCCCCGACTCGTTCCCGCACTGCCGCCTTTGCGTTTTAGCTACGGGCGTTGTCGAACGACTTGGTAACGCGTCGCATTTCTCCTTTCCATCAAGGAAAAGAGGGCTGGCGGCTCCACTCGACCGGTATATTCGTGACACTTGCTGCTTTACTGAGGGTCGATACGCTAGTGGTGGTAGCGTTCATGGAAATGCAGACTAGGGTTATTGCGGTGGGTGGTGTGGGGAGTTCGTTGCCGGGTGATTTGATCGAAAATTCTTCACTTTGCCCAAGATGTACCAACGATGCTCCGATCCGTTTAGGGAAGACCGATCCTCTGGCGAATACGTGCTATCGATGTCGGACGTGCAGGCACATTTTTTGTCCGAACGATTAGTGCAGAGTGATTCATGCGGGATATCGACTGAAGCGCGCAGAGATACCGATACTCCGTTGTACGGGGGTTCGGTTCGTGCAGTGTGGCTACGGGATCCAGTGGAGTTCTCCTGTCGGGTGCTTTGACCGAGTCCGTGGGCGAAACAGGTCGAAATTCTCGAAGCATCAGAGATTACGTACAGGTCGCCGTTCGTTCATGCAACGGTTCGGTAAGACCTATATCGCTGCACACGTGGTGTTGTGGTGGCAGATGTGCCACCCAGATTAGGATTGTGAGCACGACGGCGCTGACGGGACACCAAGTTTGGAACATTCTATGGCGTGAGATTCGACGTGCTCATCATGAGAACGCCGGTGTCATAGGAGGAACGTTGCTACGACTTACATGGAGCTCGGCGACAAGCACTACGTCTAGGGACTTTTGATCGATACACCCGATAAGTTTCAGTGGTCTATGAAGGACACCACCTGTTCGTGATCGCTGAGGCTTCCGGCGTTCGAGAGGGTATCTTTGAGTCGATAGAAGGATCTATGACGTCGGACGATGCGAAGCTCCCGCTTCTCGGTAATCCAACATCTCTCGAAGGTACTTTCTACAATGCGTTTCACAAGCGCGTGGATTGTGGAAGACGATCCATATTTCTGCATTCGATACCCGAATCTTGTCCATGAGGATTCGTGTGTGGCACGCGAGTTGAGCCTAGTGAATGCGGGTGTGATGACGCCAAACGAGGTGGGGTACGGCACGGGCTAGAGCCAGAGGAGTGGGGTGCTGCTGTTGTAGTTGTTAACTGCTCTGAACTGGTTGTTGGGATCGTCGAAATTCAGGGCGTGGTTTTTCTAGTATGAGAATGTGCACTCCGGAGATTTTGTAAGAGATTTTGCGCTGATCATGGTCGCTGCAGCCGCAGCCTTGATCCTTTTCCGACTCATTCGGCAACCACCGATTCTCGGTTATCTGCTTGCGGGCGTGCTTGTAGGGCCGTTCGCGCTTCAAGGTCGTTTTGTGTCCGACGCAGAGACCGTCTCGCTCGTTGCTGAGGTTGGACTTGTTGTGCTGCTGTTCGCGATCGGCGTTGAGTTCGGTTGGGAGCGGATTCGTAAAGTAGGATTCCGAGTCGTGCTGATAGGCGCTGTCGAAATCACGACGATGATTCTGCTTGGGTATTTCCTTGGACGCACCCTCGGTTGGAGTGCCACAACCTCGATTTATCTTGGTGCAGCTCTGGCGTTTTCGAGCTCGGTAGTTCTGGTGCAGATGCTCCGCGAAAATGGACAACTCATGTCGCTTCGTGGGCAGTTGGTCGTTGGCGTGTTGGTTGTTGAAGATTTTGTAGCTGTTGTGCTGCTCGCTGTGTTCGTCGGTTATGCGAACCAGGAAGCAAGTGGCGCGGTTCAGGTCTGGCCAATTGTGATGAAGATGGCTGTATTCGCCGTCGGAGCACTGGTTTTCGGCACACTACTGGCACCTCGGCTCATGGAGCTGTTGGACTATCTAAAATCCCGCGAAACGTTGCTCATCGGAAGTCTGGGTATGTGCTTTGCGGTTGGATTGCTTGCCCGTGAAATGGGACTTTCTGCCGGAGCCGGAGCGTTCTTGATAGGTACAGTGCTCGGCGACACCCGGCATCGAGACCAGATCGCACGCCTCATTGCCCCGGTTCGTGATGTGTTCGCTGCGTTGTTCTTCGTTTCTATTGGCATGTTGGTGAATATGAGCGATGTACCTGAGTTTTTCGGTACGGCTCTGATCGTAACCGGTGTGCTGGTAGCCGGAAAGATCTTGGCGGCGACAGTCGGCACTTTCCTGACAGGTCACGACGGTGAAACGGCTCTAAATGTAGGCACATCGATGCCGCAGCCGGGTGAGTTTTCACTCGCAATCGCGCGTTCAGGTAGCGAGCATGCTGCGGTCGGATCGCAGCTTTATCCGATCGTTACGCTCGGCACATTGATGTCGTCGTTTATCTATCCGCTTATATTCAGTTCGCCCAGAAGAATCGGTGCAGTTGTTGGATGGTTGCTGCCGAACTGGGTGAAGACCGAGGCATCGGCATTCTCCACAACTATCGCGACGTCTCTCCGGGCAATGCCTCCCGCAAAACCAACGCCGCACAGATTCAAACGTGATGTGAGATCGGTCGCTGTTAGTTTTGGAATTATCGGGCTCGTGATTGTTGCCGGTATGTTGATATCGAACGCCGGTACGAGCCTTGCTAGCGAGATTGGCATTTCAGTTGAATTGGTCGGAGTGGTTGTCCTGGCTGCGGTCGTAACGCTAGCGGTACCGGCAGGAATCGTGCTGTGGCAAGTTCTTTCCGAGCTTGGAGCGGTTTTCGTTCGACGAGCGTTTGCTCGATTCAAATTGACTGCACGATTTCATGCACCCGATGTGATCGGAATCGGACTGGTGAGTGTGGTTATGTTGATTGCAGGTGTTTGGACTGTGACACGGCTTGTCCAGATGATGCCTGTTGCTGATTTGACGTCGCCAGTTCCGGCTCTCGTAATGGCGTCGAGTGTTGCAGTGACTGCAACGCTGGCGATGAGGATCCATTCACAGATGGACAAGACTTTCAGGCGAACATTGCTGGGTGATAGGTCGGGTACTGGCCAATCGCATTCGGACGGATCGGCTTCTGCTGGGGATTAATTCGACCTCAGGAATGCGGGGTTTAGAGTAGTGATCGTGCTGGATTACACAGATTCAGGACCTACATGCTACTGATAGCAATGTCATATATCACCGCTGTGAACTCGCTATTCACTCCTAAACTGGTCTGGTGAAAGAGACTCCATATGCCAGATGATCGTTCATTCATCTTCGAGTCAGAAGAGCGGTACGCCGCTGCTATCAATGCGTCCGACGTTGATGAAATTGATGATCTGTTCGCCGAGGATGCCATTCTCAGGCTGCCGGATCGTCCTGTGGTCAGCGGCAGAGAAACTATCGTTACGCACCAGCGTGAGTTCTTCCGCTCGGTAAAAGCAGCATCAAATCGATCGTTGCTGAAGTCGAGATCTTGGAATCGATCGTCTGCGTATGGGTGCGTTCAACTAAGCAATGGCTCCGAAGATGGGAGCGAGGTCGTTACGATGCGCGGGAAGTACATCAACCTGTACAAACGGGACGAGATGAAGCAGCGGCGCGTCTGGCGCAGCATCAACAACATCGATCATCCGCACCACGATTGATTCGCGTCACGCTAAATCCTCGGGAGCAGTCCCAAGAGGTTGCTTGCCATGATTCCGTAGCCTTCGTTGTTGGGGTGAAGGTCGTCAGGTAGCAGGTGGGCGTTGTCGGAATCGAAGACGTCGAGTCCGTTGATGTATGTGATGTTATCGTCGCCGTGTGCCTGCAACGTTTCGCCGGCACGTTTTACTTCTTTCCGCACTTGTTCCAATGTGAAGCCGACAGGATTGAGAGCGGTTTCTCTACCAGGGGAGTAGATCGGCGAGATGAGAGCGATCGGTGTCGTTGGGTGCTTTTCTCGGACGATCTGGATGAATCCCATAATTCCCGGGGCGAATGTACGTTCATTGAGCGATCCAGCCCCGTAGATGTTGATTCCAACGCAGAGGGAGATGAGATCGGCTTCACGATCTCGGATAAGCCGGGCGATCATCGGATCGAGATGGCACTGCCCCCCGAATCCAAGACAGGTGAGATCGTATCCACGGGTGCGGGCGACGATTGCTGGCCATGTTTTGGTTGGCGAGTCGGCAGTGCGGCAGTGAGTGATTGAGCTCCCGTAGGTGATCCATTTTGGTGCGGTTGATTCGGAGGTTGCCGAAGTTTCTGCGCTATCGTCGAACGTGAGATTATCGATGCGTATCGATCCGAACTGCGGCATCCATAGCTCGATATCTTTCGTTTCAGATCCGAGATTTTCGAACTGGAACGATGTTTCATTTACAGTTTCGACCGATCCAGCCAACCTCCCGTTTACGACCAGATCGATATTGCTTCGTTCGTCAACGGAATCGCAGTTGCCTGTGATCGTCGTGGAGTTCGTGCGAAATACCAGTCGGATCCCGGTGGGCATGACAGCTCTTTCGACGAGATTCATATCGTAGAGGGCTTTTTCCTTGTGGGGAATTCGCCAGGGCTTCACCGATCCGTTGGCGACTTCGGCAGAGGTCATTCCTCTCCACGTAAAGCGAGGATCGTTGATCGGGATTGTCTGGGGCATGAGCGACTTTCGAAGTGGTAATTGCAGGAATTGGACCGGCGAATCGTAGCAGGCTCACAGTGGATTCTCACGATGTGCAGATTTGTGATTGCTGTGTGACTTATACTTCCGAACCGTAATTCAAGCTACCAGCAACTGGGACAACGATCACAAATGCCAACTCACGTATCGGACGAAATACTCGATCGATTCAGGAAAGTGACTGCAGCGACTGCTTATAGTGGTACGTGGCGGTTGACTCCCCCAGCGGGACAGGAGTGGTTTGCTTCGGCGAACTACCAGCTGTGTCTGATGCGGGGAATCAAGGCGTTTACGCCGGGTAAGATGCTGGTGGGTCGAGCGCAGACGCTGCGGTATGTGCCGGCTCGTCCTGATCTATTGAAGATAACTCGAAGAGGTGCCGATTCTCCTGAGTATCGAGCGATGGCGAAGTGCGGACCGAACGACGTGTTGGTGGTTGAAGCGCATACATTCGATGACTATTCCTGCACGATGGGCAATATGAAGACGCGGCAGTTATGGCACAACAAGGCGCAGGGCTTGATCACCGATGGTGCGATTCGTGATTTGCAAATGATCTTGGACGACTATGATCTGGCGGTGTTCGCGAAGAACCGTTCACCTGCCGGTAACTTGCCGTTCCTGGAATCGTTCGAAGATGGCGGTGCGATCAATGTTGGCGGCGTGTTGGTGATGCCGGGCGATGTGATTGTTGCCGACGATGATGGGGTTATTGTGGTGCCATCGGATAGGGCGGAAGAGGTGATCGACTGGATCGAGGAACAGGAGGAGGCCGAGGAGTATGTGATTGGTCTCATCGATGAGGAGCGGGTTCCGCCGGGGACGTACTACCCGATTTCGGAAGAGATAAAGGATCGGTTTAGGAAGTGGAAGAGCGAGCGCGGGGAGTAGCGCGCTTCCTTCTCCCTAGAGAGAAGAGACCGGTAGTTTGTGCCATCGGATCGTCATCCTAAAATAGGGATGTCACCCTATCTTAAACCAAAAATCCCGTTGCGAAAGCAGCGGGCTTATGCTTCTCTCCAGAATCGGATTCTGACCTCTACTGACCAATCAGGACCAGACTCCGGGCACACGTTACGCTGCTATTCAGCAGCACTTGGGGCTCAAGGGTCTTGTCGAGGACGAGCACGATCGCAAGCTGCGCCGCATCGAAAGCAACCTACGCTGGACGATAATGCGGGTTGGCGCACAGTTCATGACGATAATCGGAAGTGCGATTGCGACGTTGGTTGGTTGGTGAGGTGAGGGCTGTCATGCTGAACTCGATTCAGTATCTCTTTCAACAGCTATCAGTCGAACGAGTCAGCCAATTGGTTGCTTCACTACCGTGTTTGTCGAACGACGTGATACTGAATCGAGTTGAGCATAACGTTGGAGTGTCGAGACAAATTAGTGACGTGAGTCGTGATCGGATTGATTTCGTTGGCCAACGTCTGCAAATCGCAATTCGCGCGCATAAAATTCGCCAGCAGATAAATCATGTCGGGTGGCGTTGTTGATTAACGTCGAAAAATCTTAGGAGCTGAACACGATGCGTATTGGGATCATGGGCGCTGGCGGTATTGGGAGCGTTGTTGGCGGATTGCTCAGTGAGGGCGGGCACGACGTTACGTTGATCGACCAGTGGTGGGAGCACATTGAGAAGATCAAGGCAGATGGTCTGGTTGTCGAGCACCAAGACACCGAAGTTCTCACCCACCCGAAAGCTATTCACATTCACGAGCTTCAGCAGGAGACCGTGCCGTTCGATGCTGCATTCATCGCTGTGAAGTCGTACGACACCGAGTGGGCGACCACGATGATGCTCCGCTACGTCGATCCCTATCACGGCCTGTTCGTCGATTTCCAGAACGGCATCAACGACGAAAGAATGGCGGCCGTTGCTGGTGTCGAGCGTTCACTGGGCTGCATCATCACAATCGGTGCCTCTGCATGGGAGCCGGGGCGCGGTATTCGGACAGACAGCTACGAGTTGGGATTCAAAATCGGGGAGCACGACGGATCTGACACTCCTCGAGCTCGCGAACTCGTGGAGGCATTGAATTCAGTCGCATCAGCCGAATTCACCGATGATCTATGGGGCAACCGCTGGTCGAAATTGATGATCAACTGCATGGTAAATGCACTTTCGGGTGTGAGCGGGTACGGCACCACGGAGGTACGTACCGAAGATGACTCCCGCAAGATCGGGATTCAGTTGGGTGCCGAAGTGGCTCGAGTCGCTCAGGCTCAGGGTATTAATTTGTTCCCGGTGTTCCAAATTCCCGCCGAATCAATCATCGATGCTGCCGAGGGACGGGGTATTGAGGAGGTCGACGCGGCGTTACTGGAGGCAGGTCGAAGGGGTGGACCGGCCGGCGTGCCATCGTTCGGTCAAGACGTGCGAAAAGGCCGGCGAAACGAGATCGATTACCTGAACGGCTATGTGTCGGATATGGGGCGAAAACACGGTGTGCCAACACCTTTCAACGATAAGATCGTCGAGATCGTCCATGATCTCGGGATCGACTTCAAAGGTGATGTAAAGCACATCCAACCACTCGTTGAGATGTTGCCTTAGTTCTCCGGAGTAGCGATCACCGTAACTAGAGAAAAGTAAGAAATGACCTTCAAGATTGCGTTAGTTGGCTGCGGTGGCATGGGGCGTCGTCATGCCCACGGCTACATCGAGCTCAGGAAATATTTCGACACTGTCGAGATGACAGCGGTGTGCGATGTCTACCACGACGTT